>JAEWVY010000043.1 GCA_023396625.1 Pseudomonadota bacterium
CAACAGCAAGCCCGGTTTGAAATGGAGGGCCTCGTTCAAGTCAACCGACAGGCTCGCTAAAACGTTTTCCCCAGGAAAGAGCGGGACAGATGGCTGCGCTGAATCGATGATTGGAACTTGTTCGTGATGATGATTCGACATGACGTAGGGGGTTCGGCCGCGCGCGAGTGGGTGGATTTTCCAGCATATTGATCCGCATCCCCACGCCATGGCTACCTAAACTTTCCACCCTGGGGCTGCCCGCTTCCATGATTCCGACATCACGCCGGGCGCGATGCGCCGCGGCCCAGAGCCACCTCGAAGACATTGCCCATGACCGATCGAAAAAAAGACATCGAACTTCAGCGAATTACTTATCTTCGGGGCCCCAACATCTGGACTTACCGTCCGGTCATGGAGGTCTGGCTCAATCTCGGTGAGCTGGAAAACTGGCCGTCGAACAAGCTGCACGGCTTCACCGCCCGCCTGTTGGCGTTGCTGCCGGCCCTGGAAGAACACCACTGCGGCGTAGGCGAGCGCGGCGGATTTCTGCAGCGGCTCGAGGAGGGAACCTGGGCAGGGCACATTCTCGAGCACTGCGTGATCGAGCTGCTGAATCTGGCGGGCATGCCGACAGGATTCGGCCAGACACGAAGCACATCGCAGCCAGGGGTCTACCGCATGGTGTTCCGTGCCAGGGACGAACAGGTCGGGCGAACCGCGTTGCGGCAGGGCCATGCCTTGCTGATGGCGGCCATCAATGGCGACGCTTTCGACGTGACGGCTGCGGTGGATGCGATCCGGGAGGCCATCGACGATTGCTATCTGGGGCCCTCCACCGCCTGCATCGTTTCGGCTGCCACCGAGCGTCGTATCCCCCATATCCGTCTCAATGACGGCAACCTGGTGCAACTGGGCTACGGCGCGCGCCAGTGTCGCATTTGGACGGCCGAGACAGATCGGACCGGGGCGATTGCCGAAGGCATTGCCGGAGACAAGGATCTGACCAAGACCCTGTTGAAGGCGTGTGGCGTGCCGGTGCCCGAGGGCGTGGTGGCTGAAAATGCTGACGAAGCCTGGGCCATTGCGCAGGACATGGGTGGCGCGGTGGTGGTGAAGCCAAGCAATGGAAACCACGGCCGGGGCGTGACACTGGACCTCCGGGACGAAGCCGACATCCGCGCGGCGTTCGATCTGGCCAGCAGGCACGGCAGCGAGGTGCTCGTCGAGCGCTGCATTCGTGGCAACGAGCATCGCCTGCTGGTGGTGGGTGGCAAGGTTGTGGCGGCCGCGCGCGGTGAAAGTGCCTGGATCAAGGGGGACGGCCGAAGCACGATCACGCAGTTGATCGACAGCCAGATCAACACGGACCCGCGCCGAGGCACCACCGAAGCGCATCCGCTCAACCGGCTGGATCTTGCCGAAGACGAGGTGATTCTCCTGGATCTCAAGCGCCAGGGACTCGACGGCAGCAGTGTTCTGCCAGCGGGCAAACGGGTGTTGCTGCAGCGCAACGGCAATGTGGCGATCGACTGCACCGACGAAGTCCATCCCGATGTCGCCTACCAGGCCTCGCTGGCTGTGCGCACGGTAGGGCTGGACATCGCGGGACTGGACCTCGTGTGCGAGGACATCTCCCGCCCTCTGGAGGCGCAGGGCGGCGCGATCGTCGAGGTCAACGCCGGGCCTGGCTTGCTCATGCACCTGAAACCCGCCGTGGGCCAGCCGCGCCCGGTCGGCCAGGCCATCGTCGAACATCTGTTCCCCGAAAGCGACAGCGAGACCCGGCCAGGGCGCATTCCCCTGGTTGGCGTGGCGGGCAGCCGGCAGACCGCGCTCATCGCGAGGGTGGTGGCATGGCTGATTCATCTGTCGGGAAAACCCACGGCGCTGGCTTGCCAGGATGGCCTGTTCCTGGGCAGCCGCCGGATCGGCCGCGCCGGGGCACGGTTCTGGGAGGCCAGCCACCGTTTGCTCATGAACCGCGAGGCGCAGGCCGCCGTCTTCGAGAACAACGCGGGATTGATTCTGGATGCGGGGCTGCCCTATGACCGATGCCATGTGGGGGTCGTCACGGACTTCGATGGCTGGCAGGGCTTGTGCCACCACGATGTGCGAGAGGCATCGGACCTGTTCAAGGTGCTCCGCACCCAGATCGACGTGGTCCTCGGCGACGGTGCGGGCGTGCTGAATGCCGCCGACGGGCGCATTGCCGCGATGGCCGAACTTTGCGATGGGGAGGTCGTGTTCTATGCCGTCGAAGACAAAACGGGGTTGCCGGCGGTGTTGACCGCGCACGTGGCAGCGGGCGGCCGGGCCGCGGTGCTGCGCAATGGGCGCGTGCATCTGTTGACCCCCGGCGCCGACCACGTGGGTCCCGATCTGTCCGGGCTGCTCGCCCGCCGAGGTGGTGGCAATGACGCCGGACTGGCCGAAGCCCTGCTGGCCGCCACCACCACGGCCTGGGCCTTCGGCATTTCGCCTGAACTGATCGCCGCCGGCATCGAAACGTTTGAATTCAAGGCGCCCGTTTGACAGACAAGGCGGTTGCCACAACCTTTCACGCACAGACGTCCCGATAGAGAAACATCCATGGAAATTTCCCGCACCCGTGCGCTGCGCGGCCCCAACCTCTGGACCCGGCAGACCGCCATAGAGGCCATCGTGGCCTGCGACGAGAACGAACGCACATTGAGCGTGCTGCCTGCATTCGAAACGCGCTTGCGGGCGTTGTTCCCGAATCTCGGGCCATTGCGCCAGGGGGTGGAGCAGACTTCGCTGGCCCATGTCCTGGAAACCGCCACGCTGGCCTTGCAGGCCCAGGCGGGTTGCCCGGTGAGCTTCAGCCGGACGACGCAGACCGTCGAACCGGGGATCTATCAAGTCGTGGTTGAATACAGCGAGGAAGACGTGGGACGCAAGGCGCTGGTTTTGGCCGAATCATTGATACGCGCCGCGCTTGTGGAAGGTGGGCCGTTCGATGCGAATGCCGCCATCGCCGCCTTGCGGGAGATCGACGAGGACGTTCGTCTTGGCCCATCCACGGGATCCATCGTCAATGCCGCCAAGGCGCGCGGCATTCCCTTTCGCAGACTCACGCGCGGCTCGCTGGTCCAGTTTGGCTGGGGAAGTCGGCAGCGCCGCATCTGGGCCGCGGAGGTTGATTCCACCAGCGCGGTGTCCGAATCCATTGCGCAGGACAAGGATTTGTGCAAGACCCTGCTGTCAGCGGCAGGCGTTCCGGTGCCGACCGGACGTCCGGTCGATAGCGTGGAAGAAGCCTGGGAAGTGGCGCAGGAGATCGGTTTGCCGGTGGTCTTGAAGCCACAGGACGGCAACCAGGGAAAAGGGGTGACGGTCAACGTCGTCACCCGCGCGCACCTCGAAATTGCCTACAGGGCGGCCAGGGAAATCGGCCATGTCATGGTTGAAAAATACCTCCCGGGCAGTGACTTTCGCCTGCTCGTGGTCGGGGGCAGGCTGGTTGCCGCGGCGCGGCGCGACCCACCGCACGTGATCGGGGATGGCTTCCACACCGTGCGGCAACTGGTGGATCAGGTCAACGCCGATCCACGTCGCGGCGATGGCCATGCGACGTCGCTGACCCGGATCCGCTTCGACGACATCGCCGTAGCCCGGTTGGAAATCCAGGGGCTGTCGCCAGAGTCGGTCCCGACGAAGGGCCAACGCGTCATCCTTCGCAACAACGCCAACCTGTCCACGGGCGGGACGGCGACCGATGTGACCGACGACGTGCACGTGGAAGTGGCCGCGCGCGCGGTGGCGGCGGCGCAGATGATCGGTCTGGACATCTGCGGCGTCGACGTGGTCTGCGAGAACCTGATTCGGCCACTGGAAGAGCAGGGGGGGGGCGTGGTGGAGGTCAATGCCGCGCCCGGATTGCGCATGCACCTTTCGCCGTCGTTCGGCAAAGGCCGCGCGGTGGGCGAGGCCATCATCAACCACCTCTACCCACCGGGTGAGGATGGCCGCATCCCGGTGATTGCCGTCACGGGTACCAACGGCAAGACCACCACCGCCCGACTGATTGCCCATCTGCTGGCGGCGGGGGGATTGGGCGTGGGCATGACCAACACGGACGGTGTGTACGTGAATGGCCGGCAGATCGATTCCGGTGACTGTTCCGGTCCCAAGAGCGCGCGCAATGTCCTAATGAACCCGGACGTGGATGCCGCGGTGTTCGAGACAGCCCGGGGCGGCATGCTTCGCGAGGGGCTGGGCTTCGACCGCTGCCAGGTGGCCGTGGTGACCAACATCGGCAGTGGGGATCACCTCGGGCTGAACTACATCACGACGCTGGAGGACCTTGCCGTGCTCAAGCGTGTGATCGTCCAGAATGTGGCCCCTACGGGCTACGCGGTGCTCAACGCCACCGATGTGAACGTGGTGGGCATGGCGCCAACCTGCCCCGGAGGCATCATCTACTTTTCCGTCGACCGCCGCCATCCGGTGCTGGCGACCCACCGCGCCCAGGGGTTGCGATGCGTGTTCGTGGATGAACAGCACATCGTCGCCGTAGAAGGCAATTGGCGTGAGAGTGTCGCGCTGTCCGACATTCCCCTCACGCGAGGTGGGTCGATCGGTTTTCAGGTCGAGAACGCCATGGCGAGCATTGCCGCGGCCTGGGGCGCAGGCCTGAACTGGGACGCGATTCGTGCGGGCTTGGCCAGTTTTGTAAACGACGCCCACAATGCACCGGGGCGTTTCAACGTCATGGATTACCGCGGTGCGACGGTGATCGCTGACTATGGCCACAACCCCGACGCGATGCGGGCGCTGGTGCGTGCGGTGGAGTCCATGCCAGCCAAGCGGCGCTCCGTGGTGATTTCAGGTGCTGGAGACCGGCGTGATGAAGACATCCGTGAGCAGACACGGATTCTCGGTCGGGCATTCGACGACGTGATCCTGTTCCAGGATGCCTGTCAGCGTGGCCGCGAGGACGGAGAGGTGCTCGCGCTGCTGCGCCAGGGGCTCGCAGATGCGCCGCGGACCCGCGCCATCGACGAGGTGCGTGGCGAGTTCGCTGCCATCGACCTGGCCCTGGAGCGTTTGTCGCCGGGCGACTTGTGCCTGATCTTGGTGGATCAGGTGGAAGACGCGCTGGCCCATCTGACCCGGTGTTGCAGCGAATCCGTTGCAGTGCTTGCGTAGCGCGTCTGATTTCCGGGGCCGGCCACTGTTCGGCATCATTTTCATGATGACCGACACAAAATGCACTCAAACGGTGCATTATAAATGAAATTTGGTGCGTAACTCGATTTGGTGCAAAAGATAGTGGAAAATCCAAGGTTATTTCATATCAATGCACCAACTTGGAGAATCGATGAAGTACGCATCCGTCCACGACTTCCTTGGACATGTCACCGACCGCAACCCTGGACAGCCCGAATTTCTGCAGGCGGTCACCGAAGTCATGGAGAGCCTTTGGCCCTTCATCGCCGCCCACCCCAAGTACGCCGAGCAGGGCCTGCTCGACCGCCTGGTCGAGCCCGAGCGCGTGGTCATGTTCCGTGTCTCTTGGGTGGACGACCACGGCCAGGTGCAGGTCAATCGCGGCTACCGCATCCAGCACAGCATGGCGATCGGCCCCTACAAGGGCGGCATCCGCTTCCACCCCTCGGTCACGCTGTCGGTGCTCAAGTTCCTGGCCTTCGAACAGACCTTCAAGAACGCGCTGACCACCTTGCCCATGGGTGGCGGCAAGGGTGGCTCCGACTTCGATCCCAAGGGCAAGAGCCCGGCCGAGGTCATGCGCTTCTGCCAGGCCTTCGTGATGGAACTGTTCCGCCACGTGGGCCCCGACACCGACGTTCCCGCCGGTGACATTGGCGTGGGGGGCCGTGAGGTGGGCTATATGGCGGGCATGTACAAGAAGCTGGCCAACAACGCCGCCAGCGTCTTCACCGGCAAGGGCCTGAGCTTCGGTGGTTCGCTCATCCGGCCCGAGGCCACCGGTTATGGCACGGTGTACTTCGCCGACGAAATGCTCAAGACCCGCGGCAAGTCGTTCGAGGGGCTGCGTGTCAGCGTGTCGGGCTCGGGCAACGTGGCGCAGTACGCGGTTGAAAAGGCCATGGCCCTGGGCGCCAAGGTCGTCACCGTGTCCGACTCCAGCGGCACCATCGTCGATGAGCAGGGCTTCACCCCGGAAAAGCTGGCTGTCCTGATGGAAGTGAAGAATCACCACTACGGCCGCGTGAGCGATTACGCAGCGCGCACCGGCGCGAACTTCGAGGCAGGCAAGCGTCCCTGGCATATCCCGGTGGATATCGCCCTGCCTTGCGCCACGCAGAACGAACTCGACGCGAACGATGCAGCCACCCTCATCCGCAATGGCGTGATCTGTGTCGCCGAAGGCGCCAACATGCCCGCCACGATCGAGGCCGCCAAGGCCTTCGAGGCCGCCGGTGTGCTGTACGCCCCGGGCAAGGCCAGCAACGCGGGCGGTGTGGCCACCTCGGGCTTGGAGATGAGCCAGAACGCCATGCGGCTGAACTGGACACGCGACGAAGTCGACGCCCGCTTGCTGCAGATCATGCAGGGCATTCATGCCGCTTGCCTGCAACACGGCAAGCGTGCCGACGGCACGGTGAGCTATATCGCCGGCGCCAACATCGCGGGCTTTGTCAAGGTCGCCGATGCCATGCTGGCACAGGGCGTGATCTGATCACGCCAGTCCGACTCCAAGCAAAAAAGCCCCGCGCGGTGCGGGGCTCTCTGTATGCCTTCCGGGCCTGCTGAGCAGGCTGGAAGGACTTGTTCTGGCGGAGCAGGCGGGATTCGAACCCGCGGTGGGCTATTAACCCACACACGCTTTCCAGGCGTGCGACTTAAACCACTCATCCACCGCTCCAGAGCCCGCCATTGTAGCAGCGTACGGGGTGGCGCCGCTGCCTTGGACGGTGTCACGAGGTCGGTGTCGTTTCACGTGGGCGTGCGGCCCGTTTGGACCATCTTCATGGCCGAGGCGATGAGGGCGGACACCTCGGTCATGTTGCCGGGCACGATGAGGGTGGTGGTGGCGTCGGACGCCACCTGACCATAGGCTTCCACCGCCTTTTCCGCCACCTTGAGCTGTACCGCCTGCTCGCCGCCTGGCTGGCGGATGGCCTGGGCGACGCGTTCGATGGCGCCGGCCGTGGCCTCGGCCACGGCGGTGATGGAGGCGGCCTCGCCCTGCGCCTTGTTGATGACAGCCTGCTTTTCACCTTCGGATCGGGCGATGAAGGCCTCGCGTTCACCGGTGGCGATGTTGATCTGCTCCTGGCGACGGCCTTCAGACGCAGCGATCAGCGCGCGTTTTTCGCGCTCGGCGGTGATCTGCGCCTGCATGGCGTGCAGGATTTCCTTCGGTGGCGTCAGGTCCTTGATTTCATAGCGCAGCACTTTCACGCCCCAGTTGAGCGCGGCTTCGTCGATCGCCTGGACCACCTGGGCATTGATGATGTCCCGTTCCTCGAACGTCTTGTCGAGCTCGAGTTTGCCGATCACGCTGCGCAGCGAGGTCTGGGCGAGCTGGGTGACGGCCACGATGTAATTGGAGGATCCGTAGCTGGCGCGCATCGGGTCGGTGACCTGGAAGTACAGGATGCCATCGACTTGCAGCTGTGTGTTGTCGCGCGTGATGCAGATCTGGCTTGGCACATCCAGTGGAATTTCCTTCAGGCTGTGCTTGTAGGCGACCCTGTCCACGAACGGAACCAGGAAATTCAGTCCCGGCGCCAGTGTGTTGTGGTATTTGCCCAGTCGCTCCACGACCCAGGCGTTTTGCTGCGGCACGACCTTGATGGAGCGGCTGATGAAGACGGCGGCGATGACGAAGAGCAGGATGGCGAATTCCATGGGGGCCTTTCTGGGCGGTTGGTGAGTCAGAGGCTGCGTGGGCGGCGATGTTCAGATCGCCTCGACGAGCAGGCGGCTGCCGACCAGCTCCGCGACGCGGTGGGGGCCGGTTTGTGGCGTGGCGCCGGGACGATGGATGGCTGTCCAGCTGGCACCTCGGTAG
>JAEWVY010000048.1 GCA_023396625.1 Pseudomonadota bacterium
CCAGCTGGCCTGGCAGTTGTTTGATGCGGGCGTGGATGCGCTCATCATCCAGGACATGGGCCTGCTGGAGCTCGACCTGCCGCCCATTCAATTGCATGCCAGCACCCAGACCGACATCCGCACCCCCGAGAAAGCACGCTTTCTGCAGGACGTGGGGCTGAGCCAGATCGTGCTGGCACGCGAGCTGACGCTGGCGCAGATCCGTGCCGTGCGCGCCGGCACCGACCTGCAGCGCTGCACGCTGGAATTTTTCGTGCACGGGGCGCTGTGCGTGGCCTACAGCGGCCAGTGCTACATCAGCCACGCCCACACCGGGCGCAGCGCCAACCGGGGCGACTGCTCGCAGGCCTGCCGCCTGCCCTACCAGGTGGTGGACGCGCAAGGCCGCTTCGTGGCGCACGACAAGCACGTGCTGTCCATGAAGGACAACAACCAGAGCGCCAACCTCGCCGCGCTGGTGGACGCCGGCATCCGCAGCTTCAAGATCGAGGGCCGCTACAAGGACCTGGGCTACGTGAAAAACATCACCGCCCACTACCGCACGCTGCTGGACGAACTGCTGGAGCAGCGGCCGGAACTGGCGCGCGCCTCCAGCGGCCACACCACCTTTACCTTCAAGCCGGACCCGAACCAGAACTTCAACCGCGAGTTCACCGACTACTTCGTGCAGGGACGCCAGGCCGACATCGGCGCCTTCGACACGCCCAAAAATCCGGGCCAGGCCATCGGCCACGTCACCCAGGTCGGCACCGATTGGGTGGAGATTGAGCCCACCGCGCCCGACACCGAGCTGCACAACGGCGATGGCCTGTGCTACTACACCCTGCACAAGGAACTGATCGGACTGGCCATCAACACCGCGCAGCGCAGCCCCTCGGCAGGCAAACACGGCGCGGCCCGGCGTTGGCGCGTCTTCCCCAAGGACCCGGTGGCCGGGCTCCCCGACCTGCGCAAAGGCACGGAGATCAACCGCAACCGCGACATGAACTGGGTGCGCACGCTCGACAGGCAATCCAGCGACCGCCGCATCTCCGTCTGGGCCGACCTGCAGGACACGCCCGCTGGTCTGGCTCTGACACTCACCGACGAGGACGGCTGCACCGCCCGCGCCGACATCGCCACCCCCAAGGAAGTGGCCCGCGACGGCACGCAAGCCCTGGCCCAGTTGCGCGCGCAACTGGCCCGCTTTGGCAACACGCTATTCACCCTGCCCGACCCCGACACACACATTCGCCTGAACCTGGAACAGCCCTGGTTCGTACCCGCCTCGGTGCTCAACGCCCTGCGGCGCGACGCCGTGCAGCGCCTGGAGGCGGTGCGCGCCGCGGCCTATGTGCGCCCCGCCCGCGCCACCCCGGTCGCGCCGCCGGTGGCCTACCCCGAAGACACACTCAGCTACCTGGCCAATGTCTACAACCACAAAGCCCGGGATTTCTATGCCAGACACGGCGTGCAGGTGATTGCCGCGGCCTACGAGAGCCACGAGGAACCGGGCGACGTCAGCCTCATGATCACCAAGCATTGCGTGCGCTTCTCTTTGAGCCTGTGTCCCAAGCAAGCCAAGGGCGTGACCGGCGTGCAGGGCACGGTGCGCGCCGAACCGCTGACGCTCATCCACGGCAAGGAAAAACTCACCCTGCGCTTTGACTGCAAGCCCTGCGAGATGCACGTGGTGGGCAGGATGCGTCACTCGGTGCGGCACCAGGTCGGGGACCAGCCCCTGCGTTTCTATCGAGCCCGGCCAGGCGCCTGAGCCGCTTGGACCTGCATCGCGCTGGATCACAGCACGTCCCTATCGGCGGCTCGCCCCATGACGGTTGAACATGCGCCCCCCTTGTCCCGGAAAGATGCGCCCTGGCATCGCCAGGACGTCGATGCCCTCGCGCGCACCCACGGTGTGGACCCCGCCACCGGTTTGCATCCGACAGAAGCCGAACGGCGTGCCGGCCTGCACGGCGCCAACGAACTGACAGAACGTGGTCGCCGCGGCTGGCCGGCCCTGTTGCTCGACCAGTTCAAGGACTTCATGATCCTGGTGCTGCTGGCCGCCGCCACCATTTCGGGGGTCATTGGCGACCTGACCGACACCCTGGTCATTCTCGTCATCGTGCTGCTCGATGCCGCCATTGGCTTCGTCCAGGCCTGGCGGGCGGACCGCGCCATGGCCGCGTTACGCCGACTGGCCGCCGCCCAGGCCACGGTGCTGCGCGGCGGCCAGGTGCGAACCGTGCCGGCCGACACCCTGGTGCCAGGCGATATCGTGCTGCTGGAAGCGGGTAACCAGGTGCCGGCCGACCTTCGCCTGATCGAGATCGCCCAGCTCAAAGTCGATGAATCGGCGCTGACCGGGGAGTCTGCCACCGTGGCCAAGCATTCCCGCGTGCTCGACGGCGACGCACCGGCGCTCGGCGACCAGCTCAACATGGCGTTCAAGGGCACCACCGCCACCCATGGCCGGGGGCGCGGCCTCGTGGTGGCCACGGGCATGGGCACGGAAATCGGCAAAATCGCGCAGCTGCTGGACAGCGACGTCGATCGCGGCACACCGCTCCAAAGGCGGCTCGCCGCCTTTGGCCGGCGCCTGGCCCTCGCGGTACTGGCCATATGCGCCGTGATCTTCGTCGTCGGGGTGCTGCGCGGCGAGCCTGCCCTGCTGATGGTGCTTACCGCCGTCAGCCTGGCCGTCGCGGCCATCCCCGAGGCGCTGCCCGCCATCGTGACCGTGCTGCTCGCGCTCGGCGCGCGCAAGATGGTGAATTTCAATGCCCTGGTCCGGCGCCTGCCCTCGGTCGAGACGCTGGGCTCGGTCACCGTCATCTGCTCGGACAAGACCGGCACGCTGACGCAAAATCAGATGCGGGCCGAGCGCCTGCAGGCCGCGGGGGAAACCTGGCAGCCCGGCGCCAAGGAAGCACCGGGCCCCGTATCACGGGAACTGCTGCGCGCAGCCGCCATGTGCAACGATGCCGTGCACGGCATTGAGGCGCCGTGGCGGGGCGACCCGACGGAGACGGCACTGGTCGAGGCCGCGGCACAGGCCGGGCTGGAGAAGGACGCGCTCGATGCCGACAGCCCGCGGGTGTTCGAACTGCCTTTCGATGCCGACCGGAAACGCATGACCACCGTCCATGCCGTGCATGACGGCCTGGTGGCCTACACCAAGGGCGCCCCGGAGGCCGTCGTGCCCCTTTGCACCGGGCAATGGGCCGCCAGCGGCATCGTGGCGCTCGACCAGGGCGAGGTCCTGGCGACGGCTGACCGGCTGGCTTCGCAGGGGCTGCGTGTGCTGGCGCTGGCGCGCAAACACCTGGCGCGGGCGCCCGATACCGCCTTGGCCGACGAGTTGGAAGCGGACTTGTGCCTGATCGGCCTCATCGGCCTGATCCATCCTCCACGGCCCGAAGCGGCGGCCGCCGTCCGTGAATGCGTCGATGCCGGCATCACGCCGGTCATGATCACGGGCGACCATCCGGCGACCGCGCGCGCCATCGCCCGGCGGCTGGGCATCGTCGGAGATGACGACGCCCGGGTGCTCACCGGCGCCGACCTCACGCGGCTGGACGACCAGGGTCTGAGCGCGCAGGTACGCCAGGTGCGTGTGTATGCGCGGGTCGATCCGGCGCAGAAAATCCGCATCGTCGAGGCGCTGCAGGCCCATGGCGAGTTCGTCGCCATGACTGGCGACGGCGTGAACGACGCGCCGGCGCTCAAGCGTGCGGACATCGGCGTGGCCATGGGCAAAAGTGGCACGGACGTCGCGCGCGAGGCTTCCAGCCTGGTCCTGCTGGACGACAATTTCGCCAGCATCGTGGCCGCGGTCCGCGAAGGGCGGCGCATTTACGACAACATCCGGAAATTCGTGCGCTACGCCATGACCGGCAACTCCGGTGAAATCTGGACCATTTTCCTGGCCCCGCTCCTGGGTCTGCCCATTCCGCTGCTGCCGATCCACATTCTCTGGGTCAATCTGGTCACCGATGGCCTGCCTGGACTCGCCCTGGCCGCCGAACCCACCGAACGCGGCGTGATGCGCCGGCCACCGCGCCCCCCGGGGGAAAGCCTGTTCGCCCACGGCATGTGGCAGCACATCCTGGGCATCGGCCTGTTGCTGGCTGGCCTGTGTCTGGCAGTCCAGGCCTGGGCCTTGGCGCACGCCCCCAGTCAGGCGCAAACCATGGTGTTCACCGTGCTGACCCTCGGCCAGATGGCGCACGTGCTGGCCATTCGCTCCGAAACGACCCCGCTGTGGAGCATCGGCCTGGGTTCCAACCGTCCGCTGCTGAGCGCCGTGGGGCTGACCTTCGCACTGCAGATGGGCACGATCTACCTTCCTGTCCTGAATCCGATTTTCAAGACCACGCCCTTGAATCCCCTGGAACTCGGCATCTGCCTGGCGGCGTCTTTCATGGTGTGGTTCGCGGCCGAGATGGAGAAACTCTGGCGTCGCCGGCACACTCCGGCACCCACCCCCGCGGCGGACGCGGTCTGAGACGGGCGCCAGTGGTCAGCGCCGAACGAACGCGCGCAAACGTTGCAGCGCCGTCACGCCCGCCAGCACCACCGCGCCAGCAACGACCCCGACGAGCGCCCCGCCCACCGCCGGCCCCAGGGCCGCCGCGACGGCACCACCGGGCCAGCCCGAGGCCACCCGGATCAGGGCTTCGAGGCCGTGCGCCAGCGGCGGCAGGCCATGCACCAGGATGCCACCGCCCACCAGGAACATGGCGGCCGTGCCGGCCACCGACAGGGCTTTCATCAGCCAGGGGGCAATGCGCAGGATGCTGCCGCCAAGTCGCTTCGACGCTGCACCCGGACGACGGCTGAGCCAGAGCCCGGCGTCGTCGAGCTTGACAATGCCCGCCACCAGGCCGTAGACCCCCGCCGTCATGACCACGGCGATGCCCGACAGCACGGTGACCTGTTGGACAAACGGGGCCGTGGCCACCGTGCCCAGCGTGATGGCGATGATCTCGGCGGAGAGGATGAAATCCGTCCGTATCGCACCCCGGACCTTCTCCTTCTCGAAGGCCACGATGTCCAGTGCCGGGTTCGACAGCGCCTGGAGTTGGACCTCGTGCTCGGCGGCCTCTTCCGCGGGCCGGTGGAGGAAACGGTGCGCCAGCTTCTCGAACCCCTCGAAACACAGAAAGGCGCCACCCAGCATGAGCAGCGGCGTCACGGCCCAGGGAATGAAGGCACTGATGGCCAGCGCCGCCGGCACCAGAATGGCCTTGTTGACCAGGGAGCCTTTCGCCACCGCCCAGACCACCGGCAACTCGCGGTCGGCTTGCACGCCGGTCACCTGCTGGGCGTTGAGGGCCAGATCGTCGCCAAGGACGCCCGCGGTCTTCTTCGCCGCCATCTGGGTCATGGCCGCCACATCGTCGGCCGCTGCCACGCCCTGGCGGGCAGCGACCTTGGTCATGACCGCGATGTCATCGAGCAAGGTGGCAATATCGTCGATGAGGGCAATCAGGCTCGATCCTGCCATGCTTCATTCTCCCGGAGGAATCTGGGGCCCTGACACCGTTCAACCCACCCAGCGGCGGGCGTTGCGCCACAGCCGCATCCACGGGCTGAACGCGCCGACATCGCCGCTCGTCCAACTCATCTGGACATTGCGGAACACGCGCTCTGGGTGCGGCATCATGGCCGTGAAGCGACCGTCCGCGGTGGTCACCGCCGTCAGGCCGCCGGGGCTGCCGTTGGGGTTGAAGGGATAGGTTTCGGTGGGCTGGCCGAAGTTGTCCACGAAGCGCATGGCGGCGATGGCCTGCGCGGCGTCGCCCCGGCGCGAGAAGTTGGCGAAACCTTCGCCGTGGGCCACGGCGATGGGCAGGCGGCTGCCCGCCATGCCTTGCAGGAACAGGCTGGGAGACGCCTGCACCTCCACCAGGGACAGGCGCGCCTCGAAGCGCTCGCTCTGGTTGGTGGTGAAGCGCGGCCAGGCCTGCGCGCCGGGAATGATGTCGGCCAGCTCGGCAAACATCTGGCAGCCGTTGCACACGCCCAGGCCAAAGGTGTCCGGGCGGGCAAAAAAGCCCTCGAACTGTGCCGCCAGAACCGGGTTGAAGGTGATGCTGCGCGCCCAGCCGATGCCGGCGCCCAGCGTGTCGCCGTAGCTGAAGCCGCCGCAGGCCACGATGCCCTTGAAATCGGCCAACCTGGCGCGCCCCGTCTGCAGGTCGGTCATGTGCACGTCGAACGCCTCGAAGCCCGCCTCGGTGAAGGCATAGGCCATTTCCACATGCGAATTCACCCCCTGCTCGCGCAGGATGGCGACCTTGGGACGGGCCAGGTTGACGAACGGCGCGGCGACGTTGTCGGCCGGGTCGAAGGTCAGCGCGACATGCATGCCGGGGTCGTTCGGTGCGCCGGCCGCGGCGTGCTCGGCATCGGCGCAGGCGGGGTTGTCGCGCTGCTGGCAGATCTTCCAGCTCACGCTGTCCCAGGC
>JAEWVY010000396.1 GCA_023396625.1 Pseudomonadota bacterium
GGATGACCCGGCGACCAAGTCCCGGCGGCACCAACGGAACGCGCAGGCCGGACCGCGTGCGCGAATGGACAAGTCAACCCACCGGCTTGACGATCGCCTGGGCCGTGGCGAACACGCCGGCCCCGTCGCCCAACGCGGCCTGCACGAAACACAGGCCGCGCGTGGTCCGGGTGGCCCACCCGCGCCATGCCAATCCCGGACCGGCCTGTGCCAGCGCCAGAAACTGCACCGACAGATCGACCGTGACCACAGTGTCCGTGGCATAGTGGCCCAGCCCGGTCAGCACGGCCACCGCGTCGAAACCCGCCGCGATCACCCCGCCGTTGACGGCCGCGGTCCCGCCGCCACCCAGCAGGCCCGCATGCGGGGCATCGGCGAACCGCACACAGGCCACGCGCTCATCGAAGCTGCCGGCAAACTGAAACCATCGGATCTCGCCACGCGCGTTGAACAGGCGCGCAGCCTGCTCGCGCTGCGCCGGCGCGAGCCGGAAGGCCACTGCCGCCGGGGCGTTCATGCGGCCCCGATGTCCGGCACCAGCGCGCCCGCCGGCTGGCCCGCTTTCAGGGCCGCGGTAAAGGCCAGCATGCGGTCGATGGGAAGGCGGGCACGCGCCGCCAGCGCAGGATCGACAACCACTTCGTTGGCGCCGGTTTCCAGCACGTGGGCCACGCCCGCTAAGCTGTTCATCGCCATCCAGGGACAGTGCGCACAGCTTTTGCAGGTGGCGCTCTGGCCCGCCGTGGGAGCCTCGATGAAGGTCTTGCCGGGGTTGAGCGTGCGCAGCTGGTACATAAAACCGTTGTCGGTCGCCACGATCAACTCGGTGGCGTCCATGTCACGCGCCGCCCGCAGGATGCCCGACGTGGAGCCCACCGCATCGGCCAGGGCAACCACCTCCGGCGGACTTTCCGGATGCACCAGCACCTTCGCGCCGGGGTGCTCCTTCTTGAGGGCCGCCAGTTCAAACGCCTTGAATTCGTCATGCACGATGCAGGACCCGCGCCACGACACCATGTCCGCGCCGGTTTCGCGCTGGATGTACGCCCCCAGGTGCTTGTCCGGAGCCCAGAGGATCTTGTGCCCCTTGTGCTTGAGTGCCCGCACGATGTCCAGCGCGCAGCTGGACGTGACCAACCAGTCCGCTTGCGCCTTCACCGCCGCGCTGGTGTTCGCGTAGACCACCACGGTACGGTCCGCATGCTGGGCGCGGAACGCCGCGAATTCGTTTTCAGGGCATCCCAGATCCAGGGAGCAAGTCGCCTCCAGGTCCGGCATGAGAACGGTTTTCCCCGGACTCAGCATCTTGGCCGTCTCGCCCATGAAGCGCACCCCCGACACCACCAGCGTGGTGGCCGGATGATCGCGGCCGAAGCGCGCCATCTCGAGCGAATCGCTGACGATGCCGCCCGTTTCCTCCGCCAGATCCTGCAGATCCGGATGGACGTAGAAATGGGACACCATCACGGCATGACGCGCCTTCAGCAAGTGGCGGATGCGCGCCTTGAGCGCCTGCCGTTCCGGCGGCGAAGGTTCCACGGGGACTCTGGCCCACGCGTGCCGGGTCGGGCAGGCGGGCTGCTCGTACTCGACATCGATCAAAATGTTCTCGGGATCCGGCATCACAACGCCTCGAAACGCATGGAAAAATCAATGGCCTTCACATCCTTGGTGAGGCTGCCGATGGAGATGCGGTCCACACCGGTTTCCGCAAGGGCGCGAACGCTGTCCAGCGTCACGCCTCCAGAAATTTCCAGAATCGCCCGGCCGGCATTCAGACGCACCGCCTCGCGCAGCGTCGCCAGGTCCATGTTGTCCAGCAGCACCATCGTGGCCCCGGCCGCCAGCGCCTCGGCCAGCTGATCCAGGCGCTCGACCTCGATCTCGACAAACGCGGCCCGCGACGCCACGCGCGCGGCCGCTTGCAGCACGGGGGCCACCCCGCCGGCGGCAGCGATGTGGTTTTCCTTGATCAGCACGGCGTCGTAGAGCCCGACGCGGTGGTTGACGCCTCCGCCGACCCGCACAGCGTATTTCTGCGCAAGACGCAGTCCGGGCAGCGTCTTGCGCGTGTCGACGATGCACGCACGCGTGCCCCGCACCGCCTCCACGTAGGTCGCGGTGCGGGTGGCGACGCCACTGAGCAGCTGCAGGAAATTCAACGCCGTGCGCTCCGCGCTCAGCAAGGCACGCGCCTGGCCATCAATTTCAGCGACAACCTGATCGGCCTCGCACCGCCCGCCCTCGCCCACCCTCCAGGCGACGCGCACCCGCGGATCCAGCCGGCGCAGCGTCTCGTCCACCCAGGGCGCGCCGCAGATCACGGCGCTTTCGCGCGCCACGATGCGCGCCAAAGCGCCACGCGCCGGGTCGATCAGGTCCGCCGTGAGGTCGCCGGCGCCCACGTCCTCCTCCAGCGCGCGTGCCACGTCCCGCGGCACGACATCCTCGATGGACGCGGTCAAACCAAGTTTCAGAGATGTCATGGACCCGGAGCATAACGGCATCGAATAGACTCCCGCCACCGAAGGCTTCACACCCTATTGCCGATGACCGAGCCAGCCGCCACCTCCACCACGCCCTACGGCACGATTCCGCCCGCCTCCCCGCTGCCGGGACGCCGCCCGGTCAGCCTGCCACGCCTGCAGCAGCTGCGCGATGGCGGCGAGAAGATCGTCATGCTGACCGCCTACGACGCGACCTTCGCCGCCGTGGCCGATGCCGCCGGGGTCGAATGCCTGCTCGTCGGGGACTCACTCGGCATGGTCTGTCAGGGACGGCCCAGCACCGTGGGCGTGACGCTGCAGGCCATGTGCTACCACACCGAGTGCGTGGCCCGCGGTCTGCGCCGGGCCCAGGGCACGGCCTGGCTGATTGCCGACCTGCCTTTTGGCAGCTACGCCGAGAGCCGAGAGCAGGCCCTGCGCAGCGCCAGTGCGCTGATGCAGGCCGGCGCGCACATGGTCAAGCTCGAGGGCGGCGGCTGGACAGCGCCCACCGTGGAATTCCTGGTCCAACGCGGCATCCCCGTGTGTGCCCACCTCGGCCTGACGCCGCAGACGGTGCACGCCCTGGGCGGCTACCGCGTGCAGGGCAAGGGCAGCGAGGCCGCGCAAACCCTGCGCCGTCAAGCCCTGGAATTGCAGGACGCGGGGGCCTCGATGCTGGTGCTGGAAATGGTGCCGGCCGCGCTGGCCGCCGAACTCACGGCCGAACTGCCGCGCTGCCACACCATCGGCATCGGCGCGGGCAAAGGCACGGCGGGCCAGGTCCTCGTCATGCACGACATGCTCGGCGTCAACCTCGGCAGGAATCCGAAATTCGTCCACAACTTCATGCAGGAGGCCGGCAGCGTGCGCGCCGCGATCGAGGCCTATGTGCTGGCGGTCAAGCAGGGGCGCTTCCCCGACGACGCCGTGCACGCCTGGTGACCCCCGCTCGCGACCGGTTCTTTCACGGAAACACCCCATGCAGATTGCCCGCACCATTCCTGAACTGCGCCAGCTTCTGGCCGACCGCCGCAAGCCCGCGTTCGTCCCCACCATGGGGAACCTGCACGACGGGCACATCGCCCTGGTCCGGCAGGCCCGGCCCCTGGGCGACGCCACCGTGGTGAGCATCTTCGTCAACCGGCTGCAATTCCTGCCGCATGAGGATTTCGACAGCTACCCCCGGACCTGGGACAGCGACTGCGCCCGGCTGCGCGAGGCCGGCTGCGACGTGCTCTTCGCGCCCCGTGAAGCCGACCTGTATCCCGAGCCACAGACCTTCAAGGTCCAGCCCGATCCCGCGCTGGCGGACATCCTGGAAGGACAGTTCCGCCCCGGCTTCTTCACCGGCGTGAGCACGGTGGTGATGAAACTGTTTTCGGCCGTGTTCGGCACGCGGCCCGGCGGCGTGGCCGTGTTCGGGAAAAAGGACTACCAGCAACTCATGGTGATCCGCCGGATGGTGCGGCAGTTCGCGCTGCCCCTGGAGATCGCCGGCGGCGAGACCCAGCGCGCGGCCGACGGGTTGGCGCTGAGTTCGCGCAACAGCTACCTCGGCGAGGCCGAGCGGGCCGAAGCCGTGCAGCTGTCGCTGGCACTGCGGGCCCTTGCCCGCGACGCCCTGGCC
>JAEWVY010000082.1 GCA_023396625.1 Pseudomonadota bacterium
CGGGTAGAGCAGGGCCAGCTTCTGGATTTCCTGGTGCGCGGCGAGCAGGTTGCCTTCCACCCGGTCGGCGAAGAACTGCAGGCTGCGCTGCCCTGCCTCGCCGGCGGCCACGCGCAGCCCCTGCGCCGCCAGCCGCCGGGCGATCCACTGCGGCAGCGCGGCGCGCTCGACAGGGTCGATCTGCACGGTTACGCCCGCCTGCTCCAGTGCGGTGAACCAGCCGCTGGCGCGGGCGGCCTTGTCCAGCCGCGGCAGCACCACGAGGGTGAGCGTGCTGTCGTTGCCGGCGGCGGCCTCCGCCAGCTGCTGGATCGCCGTCGCGCCGTCCTTGCCCGGCTTGCCGGAGGGGATGCGCAACTCGACGATCCGCCGGTCAGCGAACAGGCTCAGCGAGCCCCCGGCGGCCAGCACGGCGCTCCAGTCGAAATGCGCGCCGGTCACCGTGTGCACTGTCCGCTCGATGTGGCCGCGCGCGCGCGCGGCCGCGCGGATGGCGTCCAGCGCCTCCTGCACCAGCAGCGGCTCGTCGCCATGCAGGACGTAGAGCGGGCGCAGGCCCTTGTCCAGGTGCGCGGCGAGCTGGGCGGCGGCGAGCTGCATGGCGGCAGGTGTCCTGGGGCCGGTTCACACTGTTTTTGCCAGTGCGAACAGACCCTAGAGGGCGCGCACCGCCTCGAGGCGGTGCAGAACCTGACGGGCCAGGTCCTTCTGCATGGCGTTCCACAGCAGGATTTCCTCCGCCTCCTTGGCCAGCGCCGAGCTTTCGGTGTAGCTCAGTTCGCGCCGCTGCTGCAGTTCGGTGGCGGAAATCAGTTCCTTGCCTTGCGGTGTGCGCACACGGAAGCTGAACTGCAGGCGCAGTTCGAACTCGCGCACCTGCCCCGACACGTTCAGGCCCACGGTCACGCGTTCGCGCTTTTCGGCCAGCAGCTCGAACACCACCGAGGCGCCGGCCCGCGCCTCGGCCGCGGTGAGCACCTGCACGTGATCGGCGGTCGCCAGGGCGCGCCGCAGCTCTCCGCCGAGTGCACCGGCGGCCGCCGAATCGAGGAAGATGCTGCGAAAGGCAAATTCCGGGGCCTGGCGCAACTTGAAGCCACAGCCCGCCAGCGCCAGTGCCGGCATGAGCGTGAGCAGGTGACGGCGGCGCATGGCTCAGACCACCACGTTGACCAGCCGCCCCGGCACCACGATCACCTTCTTGGCAGCGGCGCCTCGGGCCTGCTGGACAAAGGCTTCACTGGCCAGCGCGGCCGCCTCGATGGCTTCCTTCGGCGCGCCCGCGGGCACGAGGATGGATCCGCGCAGCTTGCCGTTGACCTGCAGCATGAGCTCGATTTCGTCGCGCTGCAGCGCGGCTTCGTCCACGGCGGGCCAGGGTGCGTCGAGCAGGTCGCCCCAGGCGTCCGCGTAGCCCAGGCGCTGCCACAGCGCATGGGTGATGTGCGGCGTGGCCGGGTACAGGCAGCGCAGCAGGATGCCGAAGCCCTCGGCCAGCGCCACGGCGCTGTCCTGCGCCCCCTCGCCGCGGAAGTCCTCGAGCGCGTTCATCATCTTCATCGCGCCGGAGACGACGGTGTTGTACTGCATGCGCTGGTAGTCGTAGTCGACCTGCCTGAGCACGGTATGGATCTCCAGGCGAAGCGCGCGCGCCGCCTTGCCGAATTCAATGCTTTTTTGGCCTTTTCCCAGCGTGGACTGGACGTAGTTAGCTACATTATCAGTAGCATTCAGTTTGCTCCCGAAGGCCCACACCCGGCGCAGGAAGCGGTAGCTGCCCTCCACGGCGGCGTCGTTCCACTCCAGCGTGGCTTCGGGCGGCGCGGTGAACATGGTGTACAGGCGCGCGGTGTCGGCGCCGTATTTCTCGATCAGGTCCTGCGGATCGACACCGTTGTTCTTGGACTTGGACATGGTGCCCACGCCCTCGTAGTCGATGGGTGTGCCCGCCGGCAGGTCGCCGACCGCGTGCTTCAGTTTCGCGCCCGTGATCTTGCCGGTCTCGTCCAGCACGTGCTCCACGTCGTGCGGCCAGAAGTAGTCCTTGCCGCCCTTGTCGCCCTTGCGCGAGTAGATGTGGTTGAGCACCATGCCCTGTGTCAGCAGCTTGGTGAAGGGCTCGTCGATCTTGACCAGCCCGAGGTCGCGCATGACCTTGGTCCAGAAGCGCGCGTACAGCAGGTGCAGGATGGCGTGCTCGATGCCGCCGATGTACTGGTCCATCGGCATCCAGTACTGGGCGCCGTCGGCCACCATCCGGTCGGCGTTCGTGGGGTCGCAGTAGCGCATGAAGTACCAGGACGAATCGACGAAGGTGTCCATGGTGTCGGTCTCGCGCCGCGCGGGCCGGCCGCACACCGGGCAGGTCACGCCCGCGTGGAAGCCGGCGTGCTTGTGCAGCGGGTTGCCCGAGCCGTCGGGAATGCAGTCCAGCGGCAGCACCACCGGCAGGTCTTTCTCCGGCACCGGCACGGCGCCGTGCGTCTCGCAGTGGATGATGGGGATCGGCGTGCCCCAGTAGCGCTGGCGGCTCACGCCCCAGTCGCGCAGGCGCCAGGTGGTCTTCTTCTCGCCCAGGCCTTCGCGGGCCAGGCGGTGGGCCACCGCGTCCACGGCCTCCTTGAACGCCATGCCGCTGAAACTGCCGGAATTGACGGTGACGCCACGCTGCTTGTCGGCGTACCAGTCCTGCCAGCGGTCGTAGTCATAGTGCTCGCCGTCCACATGCACCACCTGCTTGATCGGCAGGCCGTATTTCTTCGCGAACTCGAAATCGCGTTCGTCGTGCGCGGGGACCCCCATCACCGCGCCATCGCCGTAGCTCATGAGCACGTAGTTGCCCACCCACACCGGCACCGGTTCGCCGGTCAGCGGGTGCGTGACCTGCAGGCCGGAGTCCATGCCCTTCTTCTCCTGCGTGGCGAGTTCCGCCTCGGTGGTGCCGCCCGTCTGACACGCCTCGATGAAGGCCGCCAGCGCGGGGTTCGATGCCGCGGCATGCGCCGCCAGCGGGTGCTCGGGCGCCACGGCACAGAAGGTCACGCCCTTGATCGTGTCGGCGCGGGTGGTGAAGACATACATGCGGCCGTCGCCGATGAGCTGGCCGTCCTCGCCCTGGATGTCGTGCGTGAAGGCAAAGCGCACGCCCTCGCTCTTGCCGATCCAGTTCTCCTGCATCAGGCGCACGCGCTCGGGCCAGCCGTTGAGCGTGGCCTTGTCGTTGCCGATCTGCACGTGGTCCAGCAGCTCCTGCGCGTAGTCGGTGATCTTGAGGTAGTAGCCGGGGATCTCGCGCTTTTCGACCGTGGCGCCGGTGCGCCAGCCCTTGCCGTCGATCACCTGCTCGTTGGCCAGCACGGTCTGGTCCACCGGGTCCCAGTTCACCACCTGGGTCTTGCGGTAGGCGATGCCCTTTTCCAGCATTTTCAGGAACAGCCACTGGTTCCACTTGTAGTAGCTGGGGTCGCAGGTGGCCACTTCGCGGCTCCAGTCGATGGCCAGGCCCATGGCCTGCATCTGCCGCTTCATGTAGGCGATGTTCTCGTAGGTCCACTTCGCCGGCGGCACGCCGTTCTTGAGCGCGGCGTTTTCCGCCGGCAGGCCGAAGGCGTCCCAGCCCATGGGCATGAGCACGTTGCAGCCCTGCATGCGCAACTGGCGCGTGAGCATGTCGTTGATGGTGTAGTTGCGCACGTGGCCCATGTGCAGCTTGCCGCTGGGGTAGGGCAGCATGGAGCAGGCGTAGAACTTCTTCCTGCCGGCGTCTTCCGTCACGCGGTAGGCATCGGTGGCGGTCCAGTGGTCGTGCGCGGCGCGCTCGACGT
>JAEWVY010000091.1 GCA_023396625.1 Pseudomonadota bacterium
CCGCAAGAGTGGCCAGAAAGCCGGCGCGAACAGGCCCGCAGGCGGCTGCGCGCGGGCCTGGCGGACATGCGCGACGGCGCGCGGAAGGGGGCCCGTCGATCGAGCCCCCCTCGCGCGCGCCGCCGGCCCGGACGAAGAGGCAGGGATATCTATCAAATCAATAGCATTACAGGTCCATTTGACGCTGGAAAGTCGTCAAAATGTTCAGTAACCCACTTCCTTGAGGAACTCGGCCCGGGCGGCGAGCGCGGTGTCGGTGAAGTCGGAGAACACACCGTCGACGCCGAGCCGATAGAACGCCTTGTATTCGGCTTTGGGGTCGTTGTGGAAATCCGCGGGAATGCGGCGCGACTCGTTGCGGTAGGTGTAGGCGTGCACGAACAGCCCCAGCCTGTGGGCGTCGGCCAGCAGCGTGGTGGGCGGCAGGCTGGAGGCGTCGGCGTAGTTGACCTTGCCGTCGCCGTTGATGTCGCGCACCTTGCCGTCGGCGCCGAGTTCTCCCTTGACCGACATGATGTAAGGCTTCCACGGGCCGATGCCGTCGGGGTAGGTTTTGATTTCCGCCAGGCCTGCGGGGGTGACCATGTCGCTGAAGAGGCGCTTGTCGCCCGCCTTGGCCCAGTCGTAGGGGCGGTCGAAGGGCACGGCGTAGGTCAGCTTGCCGGTGGCCAGGTTCACGTCGTCGGCGTCGATGAGCTGGATCAGCCGGGTGGCCAGCCCCTTGCTCTTCATGTACTTCAGGCTGCTGGGCTCGAAGCTCTGCACGAAGACCGGTGCGTCCTTGCGGTTCCAGCCCGCGGCCTTGATGGCGTCGATGACCTTGTCTTCCAGCGGCAGGCCGATCTCGCGGTGGTAGGTCGGGTTCTTGGTCTCGGGGTAGATCGCGACGACGCGGCCGCCCACCGAGTGCTTCTTGGCCAGGTCGATGATCTCCTGGAACGTGGGGATCTTGTAGAGGCCGTTGAATTGCTGCGGACGCTCCGCGTCGGTGGCAATGCCGCCGAGCGTCTTGATCTCGGCGAGCGTGAAGTCGCTGGCAAACCAGCCGGTCTGGGTTTCGCCGTCGACCTGGATGGTTTTCTTGCGCGAGGCGAATTCGGGATGGTCCGCGACGTCGGTGCTGAAGGCCAGATTGGGGTCGTGCCGGGCGATGAGCACCCCGTCCTTGGTGGACACGAGGTCGGGCTCGATGACATCGGCGCCGAGCTCGATGGCCTTGACATAGGCCTCGTAGGTTTCTTCCGGCAGGTAGCCGGAGGCGCCGCGGTGGGCCACGACCAGAGGCGGGGCGCCGTTGAGCGTGAGCAGTTTGGCGTCGTCACCGCCGCCGCAGGCCGACAGCAGGGTGGTGCAGGCCAGCGCGACGGCGGCAAGGGGAAAGGTTCGGGTCAAGATGAGGCTCCTCGGACGGTGTGGTTTCTTGTGGGCGCCGTGAGCGGGCGGTTCCGCCGCGCCTCCACGGTCGCACTATCGTAGCGGCATGTGACCATGGTGTGACTGAAATGTGTCGCCCGTGTGCCAAGGGCGAAACGGTCTGGCGGGCCATCGGTCAGGGCCGGCGACCCGGGGCGCTCAGGCGCTCAGGCCGGCGGCATGGCCGCGGATGAAGGCTTCCTCGAACACGGAGTAGCCCGCCCAGTCGGCATGGGCAAAGCGCAGGCGGCCGGAGCGGGGCACGGGCAGCGGACTTTTTCGCTCCGATAATGAGAGCGCACTATGACCGTTCGACGCTGGAATGGCGCTCAAAAAGCTCAAGATTCCTGGTGCCGGCACGGCCATCGCGTGGCCGTGCCGGGTGATGTCGATGCGGGTGGTCTTTGCCGCGAGGTCGGGATGGGGCACGCCGAGTTCGGCCAGGATGAGGTCGCGCCAGTGGGCCCAGGGCCGGTCGAGCAACTGGGTCCGGCCATCGGGCAGGTCGCCCAGCGCGCGGTAGTAGGTGAGCACCGTGGCGCCGGGCACCGGCCGCAGGCTTTGGTGCATCGCATCCACGTAGCCCAGGCCGGGGCTGCCGTGGATCACGTTGTCCCAGCTCGGCGCCGCGCCCGGGCGGTCGTGCAGCGGCGCGTCCAGCGCGATGTTCGCCACCAGCCACGGGGCATGGCGCAGGCGCGCGGCGGCTGCGCGCAGGAAGTCCGGCGGTTGGCGGACCACGCGCGCGGCCGCGAACACCGGCAGCGCGACGATGCACTGCGCCGCCCGCCAACGCTCGACGCGCTGCGTGGCCAGGTCCAGCGCGTCCACCTCGACGGACTCGCGCCCCGCGTCGATGCGGAGCACCACGCAGGCGGTGCGCAGCCGCTCGCCCAGGGGCGCGGCCAGGCGCCGCGCGATCCAGGCGTTGCCTTCGGGCCAGGTCAGCACGCCATCGGCCTCGTCGTCCCGGCCGTCGCCGTCGTCGTCCGGCGCGCGAAAGCCGTGGCGGCTGGCGAAATAGTGGACGCCGGCCCAGGCGGAGACGCTGGCGGTGCCGGCGCCGAAGTCGTCGCGACAGCAATAGTCCAGATACCAGCGCAGGTGCGGGTCGGTGAGACCTTCGCGTGCAAGCCAGGTGTCGAAGGACTGCGCGTCCAGGGCCAGGTGCAGTGGCGACAGCGGCGTCCGCAGCGCGGGCAGCGTGAAGCGGGCCTGGCGGCCCAGCCGTCCGATGGCGGCGGCAAAGCGGCGGTACTGGGCCCGCGTGTCGGCGCCCACGCCCTGCGTGGGCAGCAGCCCGTCCTGCCAGGCGCCACGGAAGAACAGGCGTTCCTGCGGGCTGTGGCACAAGGTGCGTTCGTCGTAGCGCCAGCGCCCGGCCACGCGCTGGCGCAACCCGAGTTCCTCCAGCAGGTCCTGGACCTCGTGCGCGTCGTCGCCGGGGACGGGCAGGTAGTGCGCGCCCAGGGGGCAGGCCATGCCGGCCAGGGCGGTGCCCCGGCTGTTGCCGCCGGCCTGGTCCTCGAGTTCGAGCAGCGCGAAGTCGTCGATGCCGCGCTGACGCAGCGCCCGTGCCGCCGCCAGCCCGGCGATGCCGCCGCCGGCGATCAGCGTGTGCACACGGCGCACGGCGCCAGGTGGGGAGGGGGC
>JAEWVY010000106.1 GCA_023396625.1 Pseudomonadota bacterium
AATCCTTGCTCAGGATGGGATAGAGGAACGTGTGGATGGTGACATTGTTGATTTTCTGCAGGTCGGCCTCGAAGCGCTTGCAGTAACCGCAGTTGGGGTCTTCGAAGACGGCCAGCTTGCGCGAACCGTCGCCGCGGATGACGGTGAAGGCGTCCTTGAAGGGCAGCGCGGCGAAGTCCACGGCGTTGAGCTTTTCCACCCGCTCCTCGGTCAGATTGCGGCGTTGGCGGGTGTCGAGCAGTTGGCCCTGGAGCAGGTAGTTGCCGTCCGCGTCCGTGTAGAAGATGTCGCTGCCGTTGACGCGCACCTCCCACAATCCGGGCATGGGCGTCTTGCTGATCTCGTCGATCTTGGGCAGTTGCGGCAGGCGTTCACCGAGATTCTTGCGAATGGTGGCCTCCTGTGCCAGGGCAACCTGGACACAGCCGGCCAGCGACAGCAGCAGCGTGGTTTTCAGAAAAGTGCGCATCGAAAGGGTCCTGAGGTTGCTTCAAGGCGTGGGGACCATGCCCATGGCGCGCCGGGCGACCCACTGCTTGAGCGGACCGCTGCGATCGAAGCCATTCAACCCCCAGTTACGCAAGGCGCGTGCCGGGGTGGCAGGTGTGGAAAAAAGCCGCTGCAGGCCATCGGTGACCAGGCTGGTGGCCACGACGTCGGCCTTGCGCGCGCGCTCGTAGCGGCGCAGCAGCCTCAGGTCGCCGCAACTGCGCCAATAGTCCCGCGCGTGCAAGACCTCGGCCAGGGCGGCGGCGTCTGCCAGGCCCAGGTTCAGCCCCTGGCCTGAGAGCGGGTGCACCGCGTGGGCCGCGTCGCCGGCCAGCGCCCAGCCCGGTCCGACCCAGCGGCTGGCGCGTGCGAGCTGCAGCGGCCAGCTCGCCCTTTCGCCCTGGAGCGTGAGTCGGCCCAGGGCCTGGTGACTGGCGGCCTCGATCTGCGCGGCGAACTCCTCAGGGGAGAGGGCGAGCAGGGCCGCGGCCCGTTCCGGCGGAACAGACCAGACCACGGCCACAGTGTCCCCCTCGGGACCGCCCAGGGGCAGAAAGGCCAGGATCTCGTCCTGTGTGAACCACTGCCGCGCGGTCTGCCCGTGAGGCTTTTCGCAACGCAGGCGGGTGGCCACCGCATGTTGCCCATAAGGCGTGACATCGAACTCGACGCCGAATTCGGCCCGGGTGCGGCTGGCCCGACCCTCACAGACGACCGTCAGCGACGCGGCCACCGGCGCTGGCACCACTTCGATGCGCGGCTGGTAGCGCACGGCGTCCGTCAGATGGGTTTCGAGCGTGGGCACGTCCACGATCCATGCCAGCGCAGGGCGAGCCTGCTCGGCGGCATCGAACTGCACCAGGCCGCCCTGATCGCCATGGACCTGCATGCGCCGCACAGGGGTGGCCTGCGCATCGTCGGGCCAGCAGCGCAAGGACTCGAGCACGGCCCGCGACGCGGCATTGAGGGCGTAGGCCCGCACGTCGACGTGGTCGGCTCCGTGCGGCGGCGCCCCATCCGCCACCAGGGCAATGCGCAGCCGCTCCCGCGAGAGCAGCAGGGCGAGCGTGCGCCCGACGACGCCGGCGCCGCGGATGCAGATGTCAAATGAGGCGGCCATCCTCGCATTGTAGGAGGCAGGGCAAAATCGGCCTTTCCGGCCGTTGGCTGACCCTGCTAGCCGACGGAATTCCCCTCTTCCCCCGAAAAGGCCCGCTGCGTGCATACCCCGACCCGAGACTTTGACGCGACCCTCGCCGCCCTCACGATCTACCCGGTCAAGTCCTGCGCCGGCGTGTCGCCCCGCGAGGCGCTGTTGGTGGACACGGGCCTGGATCTGGACCGGGCCTGGATGGTGGTGGATCGGGCGGGCCAGTTCCTCAGCCAGCGCGAGTGGCCGCGCATGGCGCTGATTCAGCCGCGTTTGACCACGTTCGAGGTTGTGCTGCGTGCGCCGGGCATGCTGGCCCTCCACCTGGCCATCGACGCGGTCGAGCGGCCCGCGCGGGTCCGGGTGTGGGACGACGAGGTCGACGCCTGGGACATGGGCGACGTCGCGGCGCAATGGTTCAGCGACTTTCTTGGCCTTGCCGCGCGTCTGGTGCGCTTCGATCCCGCGTGCCGGCGCCTGGCCAGTGCGGCGTGGACGGGCGGCATCGAGGCGCCGAACCAGTTTGCCGATGGGTTCCCGCTGCTGGTGATCGGGGAAGCCTCGCTGGCGCAGCTCAATGCGCGGCTGCGCGCCGCCGGGCACGCCGCCGTGGAGATGGCGCGTTTTCGGCCCAATTTGGTGCTCGCGGGCGGGCAGGCGCACGACGAAGACCGGCTCGACATCCTCCATGTGGCGACGGCGCAGGGGGAAGTCCGGTTGAAGCTGGTCAAACCTTGCGTCCGGTGCTCGATTCCCGACATCGACCCGGCCACGGCGCAGCGCGGCACCGCCGTGAGCGAAACCCTGCGCGGCTACCGGGCGGATGCGCGCGTCGGCGGTGCCATCAGCTTCGGCATGAATGCCATCGTGCTGGACGGGGTGGGGCAGACGCTGCGCGTGGGGCAGCCCGCGAGCGCCGATTTCCGGTTCGACTGAGTCGGCCAGCGGGCGGGGACGGGCCCCGCGGCCACGGGGCGTGGGGCGCCCGTTAAAATCCCGCGCTTCCCCCTTGAATACTGAAAGCCCCCGCCATGAGCCTCCAATGCGGCATCGTGGGCCTGCCCAATGTCGGCAAGTCCACCCTTTTCAACGCGCTGACCAAAGCCGGCATTGCCGCTGAAAACTACCCGTTCTGCACGATCGAGCCGAACGTCGGGGTGGTCGAGGTGCCCGATCCGCGCCTCGATGAACTGGCGAAGATCATCCAACCCGAGCGCACCGTGCCCGCCATTGTCGAGTTCGTGGACATCGCCGGCCTGGTGGCTGGCGCGAGCACGGGGGAGGGTCTGGGCAACAAGTTCCTGGCCCATATCCGCGAGACCGACGCCATCGTCAACGTGGTGCGCTGCTTCGAGGACGACAACGTGATCCACGTGGCCGGCAAGGTGGATCCGATTTCCGACATCGAGGTGATCCAGACCGAGTTGTGCCTGGCCGACCTGGGCACCGTCGAGAAGGGGCTGCAGCGCTACACGAAGGCGGCAAAGTCCGGCAATGACAAGGAAGCGGCACGGCTGGTGCAGGTGCTCTCCAAGGCCAATGACGCGCTGAACCAGGGCAAACCCGTGCGCACCGTCGACTTCAGCAAAGAGGAGCAGGCGCTGCTCAAGCCCTTTTGCCTGATCACCGCCAAGCCCGCCATGTTCGTCGGCAACGTGAGCGAGAACGGCTTCGAGAACAACCCCTTCCTCGACCGGTTGAAGGACTATGCCGCCACGCAGAACGCCCCGGTGGTGGCGATCTGCGCCAAGATGGAAGCCGACATGGCGGACATGAGCGACGAGGACCGCGCGCTCTTCCTGCACGAGATGGGGCAGGACGAACCCGGCCTGAACCGGTTGATCCGCGCCGCGTTCAAGTTGCTGGGCCTGCAGACCTACTTCACGGCCGGGGTGAAAGAGGTGCGCGCCTGGACGATCCATATCGGCGACACCGCACCGCAGGCCGCCGGCGTGATTCACGGCGATTTCGAGCGTGGCTTCATCCGCGCCCAGACCATAGCGTTCGAGGACTTCATCGCCTGCAAGGGCGAACAGGGCGCCAAGGACGCGGGGAAAATGCGCAGCGAGGGCAAGGACTACGTCGTCAAGGACGGCGATGTCATGAACTT
This sequence comes from Pseudomonadota bacterium, assembly GCA_023396625.1. GTDB lineage: Bacteria > Pseudomonadota > Gammaproteobacteria > Burkholderiales > Burkholderiaceae_C > JAEWVY01. Next base: position 3,750 of record JAEWVY010000106.1, read on the forward strand.
CCTGTTCAACGTCTGATGCGACAAAATCTGCGATAAATCAAGCGTTTTCCAGCGTCAAATGGCCATTTATCGCTATGTAAAATATAGCGTTCATGGCATCCAGCCGGTGACCCCCGAAAACATCTGCAGCAGCCCCGCGGTCATCACCAGATAGCGCAGGAATTTGCCGATGGCCATGTAGGCGATGCAGGGCCAGAAAGGCAGCTTGAGCCAGCCGGCGACGGCGCACAGCGGGTCACCCACCACGGGCAGCCAGGAAAGCAGGCAGGCCCGGGGGCCCAGGCGCTCGAGCCATTCCAGCGCCTTCACATGGGTGGCCGAATGGCGGTACTTGTCCACCACGGTGTGGGCGCCCCAGCCCATCCACCAGCTGACCGCGCCGCCCAGGGTGTTGCCCGCTGTCGCCACGAGAATGGCGGGCCAGAACAGCGCGGGGTTGAGCTTGACCAGACCGAAAACGGCGGGCTCGGAGCCCAGGGGCAGCAGCGTGGCCGAGATGAACGACACCACGGCGACCGTGCCCAATCCGTATTCGGGCAGAGCCAGCAGGGCGAGGAGGTGTCTGATCCAGTCTTCCATGGGTGGCGCGAGTGTAGGGCAAGGCCATCAGGGTGCTGAAATTTTGGGCAGATACAATGCTGCCTTTCCCCGCCCGGCGCGACCTGCCTTCCCTGACCCTCCCGCATGAAAATTGGTCCGTTTGTCCTGCCGAACAGGCTTTTCGTCGCTCCCATGGCGGGGGTGACGGACCGGCCGTTTCGCCAGCTGTGCCGTGAGTTCGGCGCCGGTTACGCGGTCAGCGAGATGGTCACGTCGCGGCCCGACCTTCGAGACAGTCTCAAGACCTCGCGGCGCGCCAATCATGAAGGGGAGCCCGGTCCGATCGCGGTGCAGATCGCCGGCACCGAGACGAGGATGATGGCCGAGGCCGCGGCCTGGAACATCGACCGTGGCGCCCAGATCATCGACATCAACATGGGTTGCCCGGCCAAGAAGGTCTGCAACAAATGGGCGGGGTCGGCGCTGATGCAGGACGAACCCCTGGCGCTGGCCATCGTCGAGGCCGTGGTGGCCGTCTGCGCCCCCCGGGGCGTGCCAGTGACGCTCAAGATGCGCACCGGCTGGTGCGAGGCCGAGAAAAATGCGGTGCGTCTGGCGCGGGCGGCGGAATCCGCCGGGATTGCCATGGTCACGGTGCACGGCCGCACCCGTGCGCAGGGCTACAAGGGTGACGCCGAATACGACACGATCGCGGCCGTGAAGGCCGCGCTGCGCGTGCCGGTGGTCGCCAATGGCGACATCGATTCGCCCGCCAAGGCACGGGCCGTGCTCGAGGCGACCGGCGCCGACGCGCTGATGATCGGCCGTGCCGCGCAGGGACGGCCCTGGATCTTCAGGGAAATCCATCACTTCCTGACCACCGGAGAACCATTGGCGCCGCCGCTGATCGTCGAGTTGCGACGCGCGCTGCTGGCGCATCTGCAGGATCACTACACCCTGTACGGGGAATCCACAGGGGTGCGGTCGGCGCGCAAGCACATCGGCTGGTATGTGCGAAACCTGCCGGGGGGCGAGGCGTTTCGGGCCGCCATGCTCACGCTGGATGACAGCGCACGGCAGCTGGCCGCCGTCGCGGCGTACCTCGATCGCCTGAGCATGGCGATGGACCGACTGCCTGGCGCCGCCCCCCAGCGGCGCGTGAACAAAAATTTGCTGGAAATTGCCGGATGAGCAACAAGACCATTGAAGACTGCGTTCGCGCCAGTCTGGAGATCTATTTCCGGGATCTGCGCGGCACCGAGCCTGCGGGCATGTACGAGATGCTGGTCAAGGTGGTTGAAAAACCGCTGCTCGACGTGGTGATGCAGCAAGCCGGGCAGAACCAGTCGCGCGCGGCGCAATGGCTGGGGCTCAACCGCAACACGCTGCGAAAGAAGCTTCTTGAGCACCAGTTGCTGCAATGAGGGGCGCGGCACGCCATTTTTTACTTCGACCACCATCATGAATGCACTCCTTTC
>JAEWVY010000130.1 GCA_023396625.1 Pseudomonadota bacterium
ACGGTTACCAGCGCGAGCTGGCGCGCATCGGTCGCGCGAGCGACAACTGGTCTGGGCACCTGCAGGTGTCCCAGCGCAAGGCGGACGACTATCACTTCCAGTCGAACTACAAGGCCCAGGCCGTCGCGGGCAACCTGCGGTGGCTGCTGAATGGCCATTCCGATTTGACCCTGGGCCTGGAGAAGGAAGACCGCTTCCGCGACAAGCACGGCACGGTGACCGGCGTGACGCAGGCCGCGCTCGATCCCAAGGGCACCCTGGGCCGCGACTACGCGCGCCACTTCGACGTGGACCTGGAGCGCGTCAACCTCACCTACTCCAACGACCTGTCCGACCGCACCAACCTGCTGGCCCTGGTCTATCAATATCGCGACCACACCCAGTTCTGGTCGGCACCACAACGCTTCAGCGCCACCGGTGCCACCATCACCAGCCCGGACGCCTACACCACGTTCAACGACTACCATCAGACACAGCGTGGCGTGAAAAGCGAGTTACGCACCACCACGGGCCCACTGGCCTGGATGGGCGGCGTGGAACTCAAGCGCAACGAATATCTGAACCGGACCCACGCCATGGTCGGGTACAAGAACAGTCCGAGCCCCGCGGAGAGACCCACGGCGCCCGGGACCGTGTTCACCGATGACCGCACCGGCGAGAACGTGCAGGCGCTCTATGGCGAGGTCAAGTGGAGTCCGTCCGCGGACTGGACGGTGACCGGCAACCTGCGCCACGACCGCATCGAGCTCGACTACGATGCCAAGCCGGTGTCCGGCAACAACAACTCGGCCATCGCCGAGCGCAAGACCTTTCACGCGAACAGCGCGCGCCTGGGTCTGAGCTGGAGCGGCCTGACGGACACCGTGCTGTTCGGCAACATCTCCACCGGCTTTCGCGCCCCCACGGTGGACCAGCTCTACCGCGGCAGCCAGAGCCCCTCGGGCAACGTGGCCAACAATCCCGACCTGAAGCCGGAGCAGGCGACGAATTTCGAGGTCGGCATGCGCAAGGCCTTCACCCTGTTGGGCCGCACAGCCAGCGTGCAGACCACGGTGTTCCAGATCGACCGCAAGGATTTCATCCTGGACACCAACGGCCAGTACTCCAACAGCAACGCGAGCCATATCGCGCGCTACGAGAACATCGGCGGCGCTCGCTCGCGCGGGCTGGAGCTGGCGCTGCAGTCCTCGATCTCGCCCGCCTGGAGCTGGGACCTGGCCTACACCTACCTGGACTCGACCTTCACGCAGTACGACAAGTTTCTGCTGGCGCTGGGCAACCCGCGCGGCACGCCGGTCGGCACCGGCGCCTGCCAGGGAGCCACGCCCAACTGGAACAACTGCTACCAGCTCGTGCCCTACCGCAACACCGGCAACAAGGTGCCGCGCGTGCCGCCACACGCCGTCAACCTGCGCACGTCGTGGAAACCTGACACGGCCTGGAAGCTGACCGCCGAGCTCGACTACCGCGCCACCTCCTGGGCCGACGAGATCAACCAGGAAAAGTGGCCAGGCCGCACCGTGTTCAATTTCACGGTCGACTACAAGCGCAAGACCACCTGGCTCGGTGGCGCCACGCTGAGCGCGTTCGTGCGGATCGACAACGTGTTCAACAAGCGCTACTACACCATCGCCCGCGGCACCAACGACGCGCAGAGCTACGCCACCCGCTTCCAGTACGACGGCAAGTACAACGCCGAGGACCTGTCCATCACGGTCGATCCGGGCCGGGTGTGGCGCGCGGGCCTGGCCTTGCGTTTCTGAGGAGGTCGTCATGCAAGCCCTTCGACCCCTCGTCGAATACGCCGTGTTCGGCGTCCTGCTGCTGCTCAGCGTGGCGGCCGTGGCCATCGCGCTGGAACGGTTGCGCTTTCTGCGCCGGGTCGATGCGCGCGGCTACACCAGCCGCGCCAGGCTGGAGAGCGACCTCACGCGACGACTGAACCTCATCGGCACCGTGGCCTCGAACGCGCCCTACATCGGCCTGCTGGGCACGGTGCTGGGCATCATGCTCACCTTTCAGACCCTGGGCGCCACCGGCGAGATGGACGTGAAGTCCATCATGACCGGGCTGGCGCTGGCGCTCAAGGCCACGGCCGCGGGCATCGTCGTGGCGATCCCCTGCGTGGCGCTGAACAACATCCTGCGTCGGCGCGTGCGCGAGCGCCTGACGGATTTCGACGAAGCCCACGGGGGCTGATGGCGCCATGGACGACATCGACGAAATCAACGTCGTGCCCCTGGTGGACGTGATGCTGGTGCTGCTCACCATCGTGCTCACCACCGCCACCTTCGTGGTGAACGGGCGCATTCCCGTGGACCTGGCGGTGGCCCGGTCCGCGGCGACCGCGCCGGCGACGCCGCTGGTGCTGACCTACACGCAGCAGCAGGCCCTGTACCTGAACGACCAACCCGTGACCGATCTGTCGGCGGCACTCCAGCCGCAACCGCGCACGACCCCGGTGGTGGTGCGCGCCGACGGTCGGCTGGCGCTCAGCAGCTTCGTCCAGCTGGTGGACAAGGTCAAGGCGCTGGGCTTCAAGCAGGTGAGCCTGGAGGTCAGGCGGTCATGAGCCAGCACGTCCAGGCTCACCGATTGCACTGGCACGACTGGGGCTGGTCGGCGGCGGTGCATGGCGCGCTGATGGCGGCCCTGATCTGGGGCGTGGCGAGCAGTCCCGCGAGAGTTTCGCCATCCACGCGGCTGGACATGGCCATCCAGTGGGAAGCGGAGCGCCCGCCCGAGCCGGCCGTCAAACCACCACCGCCCGCCCCCGCACCGCCAGAGGCCAGGCCGCGGCCTCGTGTCCCGTCCCCACCGAAGCCCCCGCCTCCTGCGCCACCGGTCACGCCAGCCCGCCTCCCATCTCCCGAAGCCACGGCCACGGCCGCCGACACCCTGGTGCCGGCCACGCCCGCGCCGATGGCGTCCACCGAGCCCCCCAGCGCCGCCCCCCCGACAGTGACGGCACCAGCCCCCCCCAGCGCCCACCAGCTGGCGGCGCAGCAGGCGCGCTGGTACAGCCTGCTGGAAGCCGCCCTGCTCAAGCACAAGCAGTACCCCCTGGTGGCGCGGCGCATGCGCCAGGAAGGCGTGGTGACGGTGGAGGCGCACTTTTCCGCGCAGGGCGAGCTGCTGCACTGCGCCGTAGCCGACGGCTCGGGCTTCACCGCGCTGGACGAAGCCGCACTGCAACTGGTGCGCCAGGCCGCGGCGCTGGCGCGCGCCACGCAGCCCCCCGGCCGCGTGGCGCAACTGCGCATTCCCATCGCCTACGAATTGAAGGAATCCTGAAATGAAACGTGTCTTCCTGTGCGCCCTGCTGGCGCTGGCAGGGTCTTGGGTGCATGCAGCGGACAAGGTGGCCCTGATTTCGACCAAGTTCGTGCTGGAACGCAAGTTCAAGCTCATGGAAGCAGTGGCCAGGGAGCAGGGCATCGAGCTGGCCTGGACACAGGTCGATGTCGAGGGCGAGGCCGGCGCCCAACGCGTGCTCGACAATGCCCGCATCGTGCTGGTCGACGCACCACGCAGCGATGACCAGGCGCAAATCGAGAAGGTGGCCGGCAAGTTCCTGCGCGATCGGGCCTTGCCCACGGCCAGCATCAACGTCATGAGCCCGCCGGTGCGGCTGCGCGCCCTCAACATGGACAAGGCGCAGGCGCAGCGGGTGTTCGAGTACTACGTGGGGGGCACCCGCGTCAACCACGAACGGCTGTTCCAGTACCTGGGCGCCATGCTGCACGGGGGCGACCTGAACGCCATCGCGCCACCTCTGGCACTGCCCAACGGCGGCATCTACCACCCGGGGTACGACAAGCTGGTGTTCGAGCAATTGCCGCAGTATCTGGCGTGGTGGGAGGCCAAGGCCGGGCGCGCATGGCAGGGTCTGCCGGTGATCGGCATCGAGATGTCGTCCAGCTACATCTCCGACGGCCAGCAGCGCATGCTCGACGAAACCGTGCACGCCATCGAGCAGGCCGGTGCCCTGCCGTTGATGTTCTACCGCGCCTCGCGCGTGGCCCGTGCCGCTCGCGAGGCCGGCGCGGGACGCCCGTCCGCCGGCGCTTCCGCCCCTGAGGCCACCGCCGCTGCGCGAACCCCGCGCGGGGGTGGCG
>JAEWVY010000197.1 GCA_023396625.1 Pseudomonadota bacterium
CCTGTGTCTGGCTCACGATCCGGCCAGCAGCTATCGCGTCCGCAGCTTGCAAAGTCACAGTCAAAGCCTGCAGCAGGCGCACCCCGGCCAGCGCTGTGCCATCGGTCTGGTCGGCCTGGAGCGCAGCAAGGTCGAGCGCGGGCAGACCTTGTGCGATCCGGCCATTGCCCAGGGCACGCAACGTGTGGACGTGTGGCTGCAGCTGGCACCGACGGAAGAGCGCGTATTGCGCTCGGGCACGCTGGTGCACCTGCATGCCGGCACGCAGGACGTCATGGCCTCTGTGGCCGTGCTGGGCCAGCCCTCCATCGCCCCGGGCGAAGGCGGGTTAGCGCAGTTGGTGGTGCAGCAACCCGTACAGCTGTGGTGGGGAGAGCGTTTCGTGCTGCGCGACGCCTCGGCCACCCGCACCGTGGCCGGCGGCAGCGTGCTTGATGTGCAGGGTCTGGCACGCTACCGGCAAACGCCGCAGCGCCTGACCTATTTGCAGAGCCAGCGCAACCCGGACACGGCCCAGCGCCTGCTCGGCGCCCTGGCCAACGCGCCCTTTGGCATCAACGGCGCCGACTGGCTGCGCAACAGTGGTCTGCTGCGCTGGCCCTTTGACCCCGCCGCCTTGCCCGGCACCGTGTTTGACGCCAGGCACCAATGGCTGGTGGCGGCCGAGCAGCTGGCACAGAGCGAGCGCGCCGTGCTCGGTATGCTGAAAGATTTCCATGCCAGGCTGCCGGAAGACATGGGGCCCGACACCAAACGTGCGCGCCGCCTGGCCGCGCCGCGCATGCCCGAAGTGCTGTGGGAGCATCTGCTGGCGCACATGGTGGCGCAAGGCAAGATCAACCGGCGCAGCGGCTTCATCCATCTGGCCGCGCACGGGGAGCAGTTGCGCGAGGCTGACCGCATCGTGGCCCAGCGTGCGCTGCCGCTGCTGGAGCATGGTCATTTTGACCCGCCCTGGGTGCGTGATATTGCCGGGGCGACCCGTCTGCCCGAGGCACAGGTTCGCAACGTGCTGGCGAGACTGGCAAAAAGCGGCGAGGTATTCCAGATCGTCAAGGACCTGTACTATCACCCACGAATGGTGCAGCAGCTGGCCGAGCTGGCACGCGAGATCGCGGAGCGCGATGGCGAGATCACTGCCGCCACTTACCGTGATGCCACGGCGCTGGGCCGCAAGCGTGCGATCCAGATCCTGGAGTTTTTTGACAGAATCGGCTTCCTGCGGCGTGTAGGTGATATACATTTGATTCGTCCGGGAACCCCGCTTTTTTCCGCGGAAGACGGGACTTCATGAACAAGGAAGGGAAACGCTCCTGGTGGGGCGGCTGGGCTTCAAACCCAGTGGGTGGCGCCACGCGTCGCCGGGTGGGTTCGACTCCCGCTTCCTTCCGCCATTTTTCTGTCATGTCGACTGGCGCTGCTCATGCGGATTCTTGGTTTTGAATACCCGGAAAGCCTGTATTACTGGCTGGAGCGGGACATGTGGTGCCGCCAGCTGGACAATGGCCAGATGCAGGTGGGCGTGACCGCGTTTGGCGTGCACATCAGTGGCGAATTCTTCATGTGCCGCCCGAAATCCCCCGGCACGTCGCTGACGCAAGGGGACACGGTGGCGGTAGCCGAACTCAACAAATCGGTCGTGACGATCAAGACCCCGGTTTCCGGGGTGGTTCGCGAAGTCAATCCACGGCTGGCTGAAACACCGGAGCTTATCCAGCATGAGCCTTATGGCCACGGCTGGCTGGTGTGCATCGAACCCCTGAGCTGGGAACGGGACCTGCTGGCACTCAGCCATGGCTCGGCACTCAGGGAGGCGGCTGCCCGGCGCATGCGCCGGGAGAATCTCGATTTTTCCGAAGGATCATGAGCACGCCACCCCTACCCCTGTCGTCGGTGGCGCTATTGCTCTGGTCGGCGGACCTGACCGCACCACAGCGACTGGCCACGCCGTTTGTCATGGCCCAAGCCGCCGTGGCGCTGGATCTGGAGGTCGAGTTGTATTTCGTCGCCGAAAGCGTGCGCCTGCTGATGCCCGAAGCTGCCGGACAGTTGGTGGGCTTCGGCGAGGAAGCACGGCATCTGGGTGAGCACCTGCAGCGCACCCACGACCTGGGCGTGACTTTTTTTGCCTGCAGCCAGGCCTTGCATGCGGCGGGCCTCACGCGCGCGGCGCTGACACCGCTTTGCAAGGGATTGGGCGGCATGGTCCAGTTCATGGGCCGCTGCGCCGATCCGTCCTGGCGGACGCTGGTGTTCTGACGCGCAACCGGTTCGCCCCGCGACAGCACCGAAAGGTGGATCCGGGTGGCGACTGATCCACAAACTGTATCTAAATGTGCATTAATCCCCGTTCAAATTGAGCGTGTGTGCTTGCCTGCGTGCTGGTGGGGATGCCGTTTTCCGGGGCTGTCGCTACAGTAACCATGCCATGGATGACGGCGCCTGATGGCGCGGAGGAGGCAGTCTGTGCACACCATTTCCAGTAACACGTTCAGGATCGATGTGGAGACCGGCGAGACCGTGCTCGAAGCCGGGTTGCGCCAGGGCGTCGCGATGGCTTTTTCCTGTCGTGGAGGGTCCTGCCATACGTGCGTACTCCGATGCGAGGAGGGCCAGATCCCGGCCCGTGCCCAGAGAGGGCTGCCGGCGCATCTCGTCGAGCGTGGCTATTTCCTGCCTTGCGTCTGCGAGCCGACGTCCGACATGGTGATTTCACCCGCTGCGCCCGAAGATTTCATCACCGAATGCCTGGTGGAATCGGTGCGTCTGGACACGCACGGCGTCAGCATGCGGCTCGAACCCATGCGACAGCTCGATGTCAAGAAGGGGGCTCGGCTGCAACTGTCATTCGACAGGAAAAACTGGTCCAGCCTGGCCGTGGCGATCACAGTGCCCCAGGAGGACTACTACCTCGGAGTGCGGCTGTCAGCCGATGCGCCCTTGTGGCACGAACTGGGGTCTGACGGCGGCGAGGCATCCGTGGGGCGAAGCCTCTGGGTTCGCCCGGAACCGGAAACCGAAAATGTCCAGGCGCTCGATCAAGCCAAGTTGCGGCCGGCCACCGACCCCGAGCTGTGGGCGGAACTGGATGATGGCCGCGTCGTGCGGGCGGCGCTGGATGACTTTTATACCCACGTCTATGCCGATGAGCGGCTCGCGCCTTTCTTTCGGAATGTGACGCGGGACCATGTCGCGGGAAAGCAGTATTCCTTCCTTTGCAAGCTGATGACAGGGCAGGAGGTCTATTTTGGGGACGAGCCGCGCAATGCGCATCACTGGATGGTCATCCCGGACGACCTTTTCGATCATCGGCAAGCGCTGATGGAGGCTGCCCTGAAGCGTCAGGGATTGACGCCGGGCCAGATCGAGCGCTGGACCCGCTTCGAGCTGTTCTATCGGCGCGACATTGTCAAATCGGCGCCGATTCCGAAAATCCTGTGGGGCCGTGCGCTGCCACTGGAAGGCTTCGGAGAGGAAACACTGGCCGTGGGGGCCGTCTGTGACCACTGTGGCACGGAGATCGCGCCGGGAACCACGGTCCAGTATCACCTTCGGCTGGGCACGGTCAGTTGCCCGAAATGCACCGGAAACTCCCGCGTCCGTGCAGCCCAGGAAGTCAATTGAAACATGTGGAAATATTTTGTGACTGAATTCGCAATATCGCCTATCACATTCAAATCATTCAAGCATTGATCTATATCAGCTGATACGATAGCCCCTGACCAATTGGGTCACTTATCAATGAATTCGAGAGAGGTTCCTATGTCACTTGACGCCAAACTGGCAGCACTCGTTTCCACTGTTCCCGAATGTGTTGCTGGAGGATATGTGGATATCGGCTCCGGCATGCTTCTTGCGGTCAAGACCGTGGATTCGCATCCCCAGGAAGTCATCGCCCTGGTGGCCGCCGCCACTGCGGACCTGTTCGCGGGTCCGAACATTTCGATGATTGAGAAGTTGTTCAAGAAGTCGCGCGGCGTGACGGACGACGGCCACCATTTCTTTCAGGAGATCGTGGTCAACAGCGACAACCTTCTGCACGTGTTCTTGCGCGGCAAGAGGTATCCGGACTACGTGGCAGTGTTTGTCTGCCGGAAATCCGCCAACCTGGGCATGGCCCTGACCAAGGCGCGCATGGCGCTGCCTGAGCTCGAAGGCGCGGTCTGAGAGGAAGCGGACTGTCTTGCGAACGCCCGGGCCCGCTTTGTCGCGGGCCTCGTGGTTTCTGATGGACAATGGCCCAGATATGCATCAGGAATCATCTCTCGCCCCCGCGCTGGAACTGATCGGTTACGGAGTCTCCTTTGGGCGCCGTGTGGTTCTGGCCAATGTCGACCTCGTGCTGCCGGCCGTGGGAATCGATGTCCTGATGGGGCCGGTGAAGACCGGGAAGTCGACGCTCGTGCGTTCGCTGGCCGGGCTGAATCAGGGCAATGCCCTGTACCGTTGCTGGGGTGAGGCCCGCATGGGCGGCCGCGTGCTGGATGAAGTCTGGCGGCCGACACTCGTTCAGCAGCATGCGGCCATCCTGAATGCATCCGTGCGCGACGCCCTGATTTATCACGTTCGGCAACGTGCGGAAAAATCGTCCACTTCATGGAGCGAAACCGCCCAGGCGACCCTGGCCACCTACGGTCTCGAGCGCGTGGTTCCGTCGCTCGATGCCCCCATGCTGGCGCTTCCGGTCGAATGGCAGCGCGCGGTCAATATTCTTTCGCATGCGCTGGTGAAGCCGCCCTTGCTTCTGGTGGACGAGCCCGCCTACGGATTGGACGAAGCCGCAGCCACCCGGTTGATCGAATGGCTGGCCTACCTTGGCAAGACGGTTCGCATGGTGGTGGTCCTGCACCATCAGGGGCAGGCCCGTCGCCTTGCGCAGCGCGTGACACTGCTGGGCGGCGGCCGGGTGCTGAGCAGCGACGAGAACCCGCATTTTTTCACCCACCCCGCCAATGCGTGGGCAGAACAGTTCATTCGCACCGGGAGCCTGTCCATTGCCTCGCCGGATGCGCGTCCCGAGGAATTGGGCGAGGACGTCCTTCCTCCTCCCCCGCTTCCGGCGCAAGCTCTCGCGGCCTTGGCTTCGTTTGCCCAATCGCAAGCGCCCGAGCCGCCACCGCCACCGCCACCGGTGGTTCGTGCACCGGCGGCCCCGATCGCGTCCCCTATTGCGCCCCCTTCCCCCGCGGCGCCAACGGCTTCACCCCCGGCCAATCCGACGTCTGCAACCGCGTCCCCGACGTCCGTCCGGGCGACGACGTCCGTGTTGCCACCGCTGTCGCGCAACGGGGTCGAGGATGCCTCCATGGTGGGGCGGGTCATTTTTTCCAACTACCGTGGTCCCCAGGGTTTTCACTGGATCGTTCCTGGTCGGCTCGCTGGCTGTGCCGAACCCGGCATCACGAGTTCGGTGGACTATGACCTCGACCTGCTGAAGAACATGGGGATCAAGTACCTGGTGACGCTGACCGAAAAAGATCTGGATCAGGAGGCGTTGGCCCGCCACGGGCTGCTCAACATCCATCTGCCCATCTTCGACCGCGAGGCGCCCTCGTTCAACCAGGCCTACATGCTCGTGCGCCGAATGCAGGTGCTGCTGGACAAGGGGCACGCGCTGGCCGTGCATTGCAAGGCGGGCATTGGCCGAACCGGAACGATTCTTGCCACCTGGCTGATTCGTGAAGGGGGCATCAGCGCGGAAAGCGCCATTCAGCGCTTGCGCGCGATCAACCCCGCCTACGTGCAGACCGAAACGCAGGAGCAGTTTCTCCAGGCTTTCGAAGAGGACATGCTGCGCCGCATGCAGTAGGTACGACACCGGGCGCCGCCTGCCTCGGTCTGCCGGTCCGCGCCGAGCGCACGCACGGCCGGTGTGCAACACTCGGGGCCATGCCGCTGTCCCCCCTTGCCCAGTCCGCCTTGCAGGTCTTCGACGATGCCGTCGCGTTCAGTGGGGAGTATCGCGACCGGCCTGGCCAGCGCCGCATGGCCGAGGAGGTGGCCCGGACCTTTGCCGGCGTGACGCTGGGCAAACTCGAGGAGACCGCGGGTCCGGGCGCGGAGGCGCCGGTGCGCTCCATCGCGGTGATCCAGGCCGGCACCGGCGTCGGCAAATCGCTGGCGTACTGCGCGCCAGCCATTGCCCTGGCCATCGAGCGCAACACGCGCGTGCTGATCTCCACGGCCACGGTGGCGCTGCAGGAGCAGTTGGTGAACAAAGACCTGCCCGCGCTGGCCGCGCGTATGGCGCAACCGTTCCGGTTTGCGTTGGCCAAGGGGCGGGGTCGTTATGTGTGCAAGCTCAAGCTCAACCGCCTGAGCGGTGGCGAAGAGGGGGCGCTGTTCGATGAGGACGATGAAGCCGATTCCGCAGGCCTTGCCGGGCGGCACGATGGCGAGGCCCGGCTGCGCTTCTATGCCGACCTGGTGCACGCGCTGGCCTCGCACACCTGGGACGGCGATCGCGACACGCTGGCCACACCTCCCGACAGTGAACTCTGGGCGCCGATTGGCGCCGATGTGCGCTCGTGCACGGGACGGCATTGCCCGCTGTTCGGCCAGTGCACCTATTACGAACGGCGCAAGGAATTGGTGGGGGCGCAGGTCATCGTCGCCAACCACGACCTGCTGCTGTCCTCGCTGGGTTCGCGCCTGTTGCCCGAACTCGACCACTGCCTGCTGGTGCTCGACGAGGCCCACCATCTGCCCGCCACGGCGCTCGATCAGTTCGCCTGCGCGATGGATCTCTCGCGAACGGCCTGGCTGGACAGGCTGGCCACGCGCGTGGTGCGCATCGGCGGCTTGCTGGCCGTGTCCGATGTCGTCGACGTGCCACGCCTGGCGGGCCAGGTGCGCCAGACACTGACCGACATGGCCAGGTTGGTGATGGACGCCTATGGCGAGCAGCTCAAGGCCGGTGGAGACACCTGGGGTCCGGCGCGTGCCCGTGCGCCGCGTGGAGAACTGCCTGCCACGCTCGGCGAGCCGCTGCGCCTGTTGCTCGTCACCACGGAAAGCTTGCTCGCCAACGTGAATGCCGTGGCCAAGGCGCTTAAGGCCGAGATTCGGGACAAGCCCGACGAGGCCCGGCGCCTGTCCACGCTGTACGCACAGATCGGCACGCTGGCGCCGCGCCTCGAAGACGTCCATGCCACCACGCGGCTGCTGTTGCAGGAAGCCGTCGCAGCCGATGCGGATGCCGACAGGGGCAGCGCAGCCTTGGCGGAACCTGCGCCGCAGGTTGCACCGGTGGCGAAATGGTTCAGCAGCGCGGTCGAGGGCAGCTACGTCGTGGTGCGCGCGCACGCCAGTCCCATCCTGCCGGGGGCTACGCTGCGCACGCACCTGTGGCCGCACGTGCGTGGCGCGGTGCTCACCTCGGCCACGCTCACGAGTTGCGGCCAGTTCGATTTTTTCCTGCGTGAAAGCGGTCTGCAGGGCGACGCGGCCACAGTCACGCTCGAGGTCGACAGCCCGTTTGACTATGCGACCCAGGGGCGCTTCGTCGCCGTCGAAACGATCGCCGATCCACGCGACGCCGAAGCCTTCAATGCCGAGGTGGCCCAGACCCTGTTGCGCGACCTGTACGCGGTGGCGCATGGCGCGCTGGCGCTGTTCACGTCGCGCGAGCAGCTGCGTGTGGCGGTGCAGGCGTTGCCCGCGGACCTTCGCGAGCGTGTGCTGGTGCAGACCGAACTGCCGCGCACCCTGCTGCTGGCACGCCACCGCGAGCGGGTGGCCGCGGGCCAGCCGTCGATCATCTTTGGCATGCAGTCCTTCGGTGAAGGGCTGGATTTGCCAGGTCTGCTGTGCGAATGCGTGTTCATCGCGAAACTGCCTTTTGCTTCGCCGGACGATCCAGTGGGCGAGGCCCGCGCCGAGTGGCTGCGCGACGTCGGGCGCGAGCCGTTCACCGAACTTGTCGTGCCCGCCACCGCCATCCGGTTGGCCCAATGGGCTGGCCGGGCCATCCGCACTGAAACCGACCATGCCTATGTGTACTGCTACGACCGCCGGTTGACCCGCTCCGGCTATGGCAAACGCCTGCTGCGGGGCCTGCCGCCGTTTCCCGTGGTGCTGCGCGACGCCGGGGAAGCGGTGTCGCCGGCGCTGCCCACATCCTGAGGGGCTGCGGGCGCCGGCGTGTTCTGTTATCCCGGGTCCAGCGGCGCTTCCCGCATGGCGTCGATCTGCTCGTTCAAGGTGTCGACTTGGCCGCGCCAGTAGTCGCTGCCGCCGTACCAGGGAAAGTTGATCGGGAATATCGGATCGCTCCAACGGCGTGCGAGCCAGGCGCTGTAGTGAATCAGGCGCAGCGTGCGCAGGGGCTCGATCAGGGCCAGCTCGCGCCGGTCGAAGTCGCGCACCTGGGTGTAGCCGTCCAGCAAGGCGCCAAGCTGCCGGGTGCGCTGGCGCCGGTCGCCCGACAGCAGCATCCACAGGTCCTGCACGGCTGGACCCGTGCGGGCGTCGTCGAGGTCCACGAAATGCGGACCGGCGTCGGGGGTCCAGAGGATGTTGCCGGGGTGACAGTCGCCGTGCAGCCGAATTAATTGATAATTTTTGGCATTTTCCAGCGTCGGATGGTGATTGTTTGCTATTAATTCAATAGCTTGATCGCAGGCGCGAAGCCACGCGCCCCGTGCCTCGGGCGCAATGCATTCGTGCGCGGACAGCCAGTCGCGGGAGTCGATGGCAAAGCTTTGCAGGTCCAGCGCCGGGCGCGTGGCGAAAGCCCGCGCCGCGCCCACGGTGTGCAGCCGGGCGAGAAAGCGACCGGTCCATTCGAGCACTTCGAAGTCGTCGAGTTCGGGCGCGCGCCCACCCCGCCAGGGGCTGACGCTGAAGGCGAAGCCGCCGAACGTGTGCAGCGTCGAGCCTCCGGGGGCCAGGGGAGCGACCACGGGCACCTCGGCGGCCGCCAACTCCGCCGCGAAGGCATGCTCCTCCAGGATTTGGTTACGGTGCCAGCGGCCGGGCCGGTAGAACTTCGCCACCACCACGGCGTGGCCATCGTGGGGTGGATCCAGGTGGATCCGGTAGACCCTGTTCTCGTAGGAGCTCAGGGCCGTGAGCCGCCCGTCACCATACAGGCCGACGCCCACCAGGGCATCGAGCACCACGTCCGGCGTCAGGGCGCTATAGGGGTGCGGGCTCGTGTCGGAGGCGTCGTCGTGCGCGGCAGGCCGGGTGGTCATGACGACGATTGTCGCCTTGGCTGGCCCGGCCCCGCGGATTCATACGGATTTGCGTTCGATCCGTTAGGAACCGTTCGCACCGCGCAGGGCTTCGACAAGCTCAGCCCGAACGGTGATTGATGCGCTTAAAAGCAAATCCGTATCAGGCGAGCTGCAGGCTCACGTCGATGTTGCCGCGCGTGGCGTTGGAGTAAGGGCAGACCTGGTGCGCCGCATGCACCAGCGCCTCGGCCTGGCTCCGGTCCATGCCGGGCAGACTCACCTGGAGGCTGGCCTGCAGGCCGTACCCCTGCGTCACCGGGCCGATGCCGACCGTGCCGTGCACGGCGGCGTCCGCGGGCACGGCGATTTTCTGCGCCGCCGCCACATGGCGCAGCGCGCTGAGGAAACAGGCGGAATAGCCGGCCGCGAAGAGCTGCTCGGGGTTGGTGGCGCCGCCCGCGCCGCCAAGCTCCTTCGGCGGCGCGAGTTTGACGTCGAGATGCCCGTCGGAGCTGACGGCACGCCCGTCGCGGCCGCCAGTGGCCGTGGCGTGGGCGGAGTACAGGACTTTGTCGAGGCGCTTGGAGGTCATGGTTTTCCTTCTTTCTTCATGGAACAGGCTTCGGATGAAGCGGGGGAACGGCCGGACCCCTGGGCCCGGCACGGTGAAATCAGCCCGTGAGCCGGGTGCGCAGGGCCTGCACCTGGCGCGTCAGGGCGACGACCTCGGCGACGTCGCAATGGGTGGCCTGCAGGACGCAGCCGGGCACATCGGCCGCGCGTTGTCTCAGGGCGCGACCGGTGGCGGTGAGTTGGACACGGACGCGCCGCTCGTCCGACGCGTCGCGCAGCCGACCGAGCAGGCCCGCGGCCTCCAGGCGCTTGAGCAGCGGGGTGAGCGTGCCCGAATCCAGGTAGAGCCTGGCCCCGAGGTCCGAGACCGTCAGGCCGTCCTGCTCCCAGAGCACCAGCATCACCAGGTACTGCGGATAGGTCAGATCCAGCGCCTCGAGCAGGGGCTTGTAGACCTTGGTCATGGCCAGCGAGGTGGAGTACAGCGCGAAACACAGCTGGTTGTCCAGCCGCAAGGCCTGGTCGGGATCGAGACGGGAAATCGGGTGCATGGCCATGAATATAGCGAACAATTAAATTGTGTGCAATTTAAATAACAAAGCCCCTGTCTGTCGCAGGGATCTGCGCATGCCGGAAAGGGGGTGGGTGCGGCTGCGCCGGGGAGGTCGCCGCGCCCGGGCGTGGCGAATCAGTAGCGGTAGACGCCGTGGCCCGTCTTGCGGCCCAGCCGCCCAGCGGCCACCATTTCCTTGAGCAGCGGGCAGGGGCGGTACTTGCTGTCACCGAATTCGGCCAGATACACGTCCATGACAGCCAGGCAGACGTCCAGCCCGATCATGTCTGCCAGGGCCAGCGGGCCGATGGGCTGATTGCAGCCGAGCTTCATGCCGGCGTCGATGTCTTCTGGTGTGGCCAGACCTTCAGCGAGGACGAAGAAGGCTTCGTTGATCATGGGCACGAGAATACGGTTCACCACGAAGCCCGGCGCGTTTTTCACGGTGATCGGTGTCTTGCCCAGCGCCTGGGCCATCGCTTGTACGGCGTCGTGCGTGGCGTCGCTGGTCTGCAGGCCTCGGATGATCTCCACCAGCGCCATCATCGGCACGGGATTGAAGAAATGCATGCCGATGAAGCGGTCGGGCCGCGTGGTGGTGGCCGCCAGCTTGGTGATGGAGATCGACGAGGTGTTGGAGGCGATGATCACCTCGGGGGCCAGCAGCGCGTCGACCTGTTTGAGGATCTTGACCTTGAGGTCGAAGTTTTCGGTGGCAGCCTCGATGACCAGCTGCGCCGACGCGAGGTCTTCATAACGGGTGCTGCCATGAATGCGGGCCAGGGCCGCATCGCGGTCGGCGGCGGTGATCTTTTCCTTTTTCAGCAGGCGTTCCAGGCTGCCGGCCACGGTGGCGACGCCGCGGCTGACGGCAGCGTCGGAGATGTCCACCATGACGACTTGCAGACCGGCGACCGCGCAGGCCTGCGCGATGCCGTCGCCCATGGTCCCTGCGCCGATGACGCCGACGGTCTTGATGCTCATGTGTTGTGCTCCGGTGAAACAAAAAGGCAGGCTCCGCAGGGAGCCGTCAAGGCCTGCGATGTTACCGGTTGGCGGGCGTGCCCTGCGATGATCAGCGCCGGGCGCTCCGCACCTCGCGTTGGGCGCGACGCTGGGCCATCTCCCTGTCCATGGCAACCAGTCCCGCAGGCGCCATGCGTGCGCGGGCTCCGGGGTAGGCCACGGACTCTTCCAGCGCGATATGGTCGAGGTACAGCTGGCGGAACACGTCGACCGCATGCCGCAGTACGACCGGGTCGAACCAGGCCTGGCCTTCGGCGACGGCGGTCAGGATGGGGCTGATCTCGCCCCAGTCCGTGTCGAGCCAGCCGTGGTCCTGGATCAGCCTCAGCGCGGTCTGGGACAGGGCATCGTCCCCGCTGCTCAGCAGCGGGGGAAACACATGCTGCTCTTCATCCACATGGTGTTGCCGCGCTTCACTGCCGAACCAGCGCGCCAGCGCCCGCGCCCGCTGGCGCTGCGCCGGGGACGCGCCACCGCCGTCCAACGCCAGGGTCAGCGCGGTGAGTTCGTCGAGCTGTCGCACGATGTGCCGGTGCGCCTCGTCCAGGCATTCGAATGGACGATCACCGGCCGTGGACAACGGTGCGACGGAAGCGGGCATGGCGGGACTCCGTGGAGGCAGAACAGGCCCCCATTCTGGGCAGCGCTCGCGCCAAGCCGCTTGATCTGGCGCAACTGCGCGACCGACGGGGCCGGCAATTGATGTTATGTTCTCCGCCGAGAAGGAGTTTCCCCCATGTCTGTTGACTACATCATCATTGGCGGCGGATCGGCCGGCTGTGTGCTGGCCGCGCGTCTGAGCGAAGACCCGGCGGTCCAGGTCGCGCTGCTCGAGGCCGGCCCGGCGGACCGCAGCGTGCTGATTCATTGCCCTGCCGGCCTCGCCGTCCTGGCCAAGAACGGACAGGCCAACTGGACGCTGGACACCGTGCCCCAGCCCGGACTCCACGGACGTCGGGGCTACCAGCCGCGCGGCAAGGTGCTGGGAGGATCGAGTTCGATCAACGCCATGATCTACGCACGGGGCCACCGCGCCGACTATGACCGCTGGGCCGCCGAAGGCAACGCCGGCTGGGCTTACGACGATGTGCTCCCCTATTTCAAGCGATCCGAGCACAACGAACGCGGCGATGACGCCTACCACGGCGTGGGCGGGCCGCTGAACGTGATGGATCTGCGCAGCCCCAACCCGTTCGGTCCGGTCTTCGTCGAGGCTGGCCGTCAGGCGGGTTACCCGCTCAACACGGACTTCAATGGCGCCGAGCAGGAAGGCGTCGGCGTCTACCAGGTCACGCACAGGAACGGCGAGCGTTATTCCGCCGCCAAGGCCTATCTCACGCCGCATCTCGGCCGTCCCAACCTGCGCGTGATCACGGACGCGCAGGCCACGCGCGTGCTCATGGACGGCAGGCGGGCCGTGGGCGTCGAATACCGGCAGGGCGGGCAAACGCAGACGCTGCGCGCCGCGCGCGAGGTGCTGCTGTGCGCCGGGGCCTTCCAGTCGCCGCAGTTGCTGATGCTTTCGGGCATCGGGCCGGCCGACCACCTGCGTGGCCACGGCATCCCCGTGGTGCATGACCTGCCGGGTGTGGGCCAGCACCTGCATGACCATCCGGACGTGGTGCTCGTCTACGACGCGCCGCAGCTCAAGGATCTGTTCGGCCTGTCGCTGGCCGGGGCGGTGCGCGTGGTCAAGGGCATCTTCGAGTGGCGCGCGCGCCGCAGTGGCATGCTCACCACCAATTTCGCCGAAGCCGGCGGCTTCATCCGCAGCCGGCCCGAGGAGGCGATTCCCGATCTGCAACTGCATTTCGTCGTGGGCAAGCTGGTCGACCATGGCCGCAAGACGGTGTTTGGTCATGGCTTTTCCTGCCACGTCTGCGTGCTTCGCCCCCGCAGCCGGGGCAGCGTGCAGCTGACCAGCGCCGACCCGATGGTCGCCCCGCGGATCGACCCGGCTTTTCTGTCCGATCCCGACGACACCCAGCGCCTGGTGCGCGGTTTCAGACTCATGCGCGAACTTCTGAACCAGCCGGCGCTGGCCCGCTTCGGCGCGCGTGAGCTCGCGGCGTCCGCTTCCGCCCGCTCGGACGCAGAGATCGAACAATTCGTGCGCCACCATGCCGACACCATCTATCACCCCGTGGGCAGTTGCCGCATGGGTCCGGGCCCGCTCGATGTGGTGGACGCCGAGTTGCGCGTGCATGGCGTGCACGGCCTGCGTGTGGTGGACGCGTCCATCATGCCCAGCATCGTGGGCGGCAACACCAATGCGCCGGTGATCATGATCGCGGAGAAGGCGGCCGACATGCTTCGCCAGGCATGACGATGGCGAAATTTTGATGTTTTTGACGCTTTCCCAGCGTCGTACGGTGATAGTTTGCTATAAAAATGATTCCATGATGCCCCGGGACCGGGCGCCATCGGCCTGTTGCCGCCGCGTCAGGTGTTTAAGGAATCTTTAGCGTTTGGCTAAGTGATTTTTAGCAAACGCGTCGTTCCTCTCTCTCTAGACTTCCTGGCATGGTGTTGGCCGCATGAGGCGCCGGCCCCATCGAACCCACACAAGCGGGCGTGCGAGCCCGCGCAGGAACGCAGGAAAGGAAGATCATGAAAATGGACCGTATCGAAATGGCGCGGCTGGCGGCTGCCGAGGGCGCTGGGCGCCTGGACCTCTATGCCGGGATTCACAAGGCCGCGCGGGCGCTGCTGGCGCACACGGTGCACAGGGTCGGGTGCATGGATCCGCTGGACGAAGCCGATACCGCGGCGGCGCTGGCCCAGGTGGATGAATTGCTCGATTTCTGCGCCGCCCACCTGAGACACGAGAACGAATTCGTCCATCCCGCCATGGAGGCCCGCGCGCCCGGCTCCAGTGGCGCCATCGGGCGGGAACACGGCGAGCATGAACAGGAATTGACCACCCTGCGCGGCCTGGTGCAGGCGCTACGCGAGATGCCGGCAACGCAGCGCCCCCCCGCGGCGCACGGGTTGTACCTGCATCTGGCGGCTTTCATGGCGCACAACCTGGAGCACATGCTGATCGAGGAAACGACGCACAACGCCGTGCTCTGGGCCCACTACACCGACGCCGAGCTGGAGGCCGTGCACGACGCGCTGCTGGCCTCCATCGGTCCGACGGAGATGATGCAGATCATGGGGTGGCTGCTGCCCGCGCTCGACCCGGCGGCCCGCGCCGGCCTGCTGGCCGATCTGCGTGCCAAGGCGCCGGCGCCGGCTTTCGACGCGGTGCTGGCCCTGGCCCGCAGCCGGCTGGGCATGGGCAACTGGGCGAAACTGGCGCGAAGCCTGGGACTGGCGCCGGTGCCGGGTCTGGTCGGCTGAGACCGGTGGCCGCTGGGGCCCTGGTGCTCAGCCGGCGATCTCGGTGAGTGTCACCGGTCGCGCCACGGTCAGGCGCAGGCGGCCGCGGCCGGTGCGTTCGATGCGGATGTGCGGGCTGTGTTCGGCCAGGCGGCGCTGCAGCAGCAACAGGCGGGCTTCCAGGTTGTCGGTGATGTCGGGCAGACGGATCGCCGGGTCCAGCCTCAGCTCGCGGTTGCTGAACTCGGTGCGGCCAAGCCGGACGTGGTCCCCCACGAGCTTCCAGAAAATCGCCCCCGCCACGCCCTTGATCAGGTAGGCGTCGTCAATGAAAACGCTGTCGTTGCTGGCGAAGTGCCTCAACTGCAGCGCCGGCCCTGCGGGCCGGGTGGCGCGGGGCGGCTGGGGCACCGGTGGATCGGAGCTCTCGTTGCTGGCCTGCATCAGGTCGATGGTGGCG
>JAEWVY010000222.1 GCA_023396625.1 Pseudomonadota bacterium
AGCTATGGCTGGGGCCTGCACTTCAACGACGCGGGCAAGGTGGCCCTGGTGCCCGTCGAAAGCCCGCGCACCAGGAACTCCTGAACGACAATGCCGTGCAGCAGACCCGTGCCATGCGCGCCCAGCGGACCTGACTCTGACTCCATAGGACCCACCATGCAACTCATCGGAATGCTCGACTCCCCCTATGTCCGCCGCGTGGCGGTCTCGCTGCAATTGCTGGGTGTTCCCTTCGAGCACCGCTCCATTTCGGTGTTCAGCACGTTTGCGCAGTTCCAGCAGATCAACCCGGTCGTCAAGGCGCCGTCGCTCGTGTGTGACGACGGCGAGGTGTTGATGGATTCGACGCTGATACTGGAATACGCCCAGGCGCTGGCCGCCGGTCGCAGGAGCCTGCTGCCCTCGGGCATCCCGCAACTGCAGCACACGCTGCGTCTGGTCGGGCTGGCGCTGGCCGCGTGCGAGAAGAGCGTTCAGATCGTCTACGAGCGCAACTTGCGGCCGGCCGAAAAATTGCACGAACCCTGGGTCGCACGCGTCACGGGGCAACTGCTGGCGGCCTACGGGGCGCTGGAGTCCGAGGTGCAACGCCAACCGCTGGCGCTGACCCGCAGCACCATCGACCAGGCCGGCGTCAGTGTGGCCGTGGCCTGGTATTTCACGCAGGCGATGCTGCCCGAGGTGGTCCATGCCGGGGACTTCCCGGCCCTGCGCGAGCTGTCGGCCCAGGCGGAGTTGCTGCCCGAGTTCCAGGCTGCGCCGCATGGGGATGGCATCTGCCGGGGAGTGGCGCCTTGACGCAAGCCCAGTACGGCGCCAGGGTGGTTGCCGCTGAGCGCTATCGGTTGAGCACGGTGACGGTGCGCGACGATGCCTTGATCCTGGTCCTTCGGGGAGTCAAGGGTCTGCATACCGCCAGCACGGCCCTGAGCGCGGGCCGCGACCAGGGCGTGATGATTGCGCGGGGCACGCAGTGGGACGTGGTCAACGACCCGCAGGGCCAGGGGCAGTACGAGGCGCTGGTGCTGGCCTTTGACGACGCGATGGTGCGCGAGTTCAGCCGCCTGCATCCCCTGGACGACGCCACGGTGGTGGAATCCGCGCAGGTGGTCCCCATCGACGTGGAACTGCGTGAGGCGATGCTCAGGACCTTGCCTCCGGTCCAGGCCCGGCGCATGTCGCGCCCGCTGCTGCACCATCGCACCATGGAGGTGCTGCTGCATCTGGCCGAGCACGGCTACCGTTTTGCGCCGACGCTGGACCTGAGCTGGAGCGACCGCATCCGCCGTCTGGTGAGCCAGCGTCCGCACGCGGACTGGACGGTGCAGGCCCTGGCCGAGGCGTTTCACATGAGCGAATCGTCGCTGCGTCGGCGCATGGGCAGTGGCGAAGTGACGCTCGCTGCCCTGGTGCGCGAGGTGCGGCTGGAAACCGCGCTGGGCCTGCTGCAAACCACCGGCCTGCCCGTGGGCGAGGTGGCGCAACGCTGCGGCTGGGAGTCACACAGCCGCTTCTCCGCTGTGTTCCAGGAGCGTTGGGGTGTGACGCCGTCCGTGGTGCGCGCACGGATGAAAGAGTCTGAACAGGTGTTGACGGAAATCGGGTAACGCCGCGCGCGGATCTGGGCGACCATGGCGCCCTCTGCATTTGAATGGAGCACCCGCATGACACTCATCCCTCGAACCCTCGTGACCCTGATCGCCACCTGCGCCTTGGCCGCGCAGGCCGCCGACTTTTCCGTGACCAGCCCGAACGTCCAGCCCGGTGCCCGCTTGTCGGACGCCCAGGTGTTCAAGGGCTTTGGCTGTGACGGCGGCAACCGGTCTCCGGCGCTGACCTGGCAGAACGCGCCGGCCGGGACCAAGAGCTTCGCCGTCCTGCTGCACGATCCGGATGCCCCCACCGGTTCCGGCTGGTGGCATTGGGTGGTGTACAACCTGCCGGCCGCCACCCACAGCCTGCCCGAGAGCGCCGGCAGCGCGGACGGCAAGCAACTCCCTGCGGGCGCCGTTCAGGGCCGCACCGACTTCGGAACGCCGGGCTACGGTGGCGCCTGTCCCCCTGCGGGCGACAAGCCCCATCGCTACAACATCACTGTGCATGCGCTCAAGGTGGAGCGCCTCGATCTGGCGCCCGATGCATCGCCTGCCATGGTGGGTTTCATGGTGAATGCCAACCGTCTGGGCAGCGCCAGCCTGCAAGCCACGTATGCCCGTTGACAGCCTGGGGGCGAGCGGGCCGGCGCTATAGTGCCTCCACCGCCACCCTCAAGGACGCCTCATGTCTACTTTGCACCCTCGTGCCAACCGTCTCCAGGCGCTGGTCGGTCTGGCCGCTTTCGGCCTGCCCTGTGCCGGGACACAGGCGGCCAAGCCGGCAGTGTCCCCGGACCCGGTGGCGCTGCCGTTCAAGGTCGCGGCCAAGTTGACGAATGTTTGGGCGGGTGGAAACACAAATGCAGCCCGGTAGCCGCTTGTTTGCTTGACTTTGGCGGAAGCGGTGAGATTCGAACTCACGAACGGTTGCCCGTTGCCGGTTTTCAAGACCGGTGCAATCGACCACTCTGCCACGCTTCCTGGGATCGGTCTGTCGCGGATTCCGGGGGGGGGCAGTTTCCTTGCCGCGCATTCCCCTCTCCGCAGAGCGCGGATTCTACCTTCCGGCGGGGGTGGGCGCCTGCCTAGCCGGCGCGGAGCAGGCCCTTGCGCTCGATGAACTCGACGACGTCGGCCAGCCCGGCCTGGGTCTTGAGGTTGGTCATCACGAACGGCTTGTGGCCGCGCATGCGTTTCGTGTCGGCTTCCATCACGTCCAGGCTGGCGCCCACGTGAGGGGCCAGATCGGTCTTGTTGATGACGAGCAGGTCGCTCTTGGTGATGCCGGGGCCGCCCTTGCGCGGGATTTTTTCGCCCGCGGCCACGTCGATCACGTAGATCGTCAGGTCGCTCAGTTCGGGGCTGAAGGTGGCGGCCAGGTTGTCGCCGCCACTTTCCACGAACACGATGTCCGCGTCGGGAAACTGTGCCAGCATGCGGTCGATGGCTTCGAGGTTGATCGACGCGTCTTCGCGGATGGCGGTGTGCGGGCAGCCGCCTGTTTCCACGCCCATGATGCGCTCGGCCGGCAGCGCGCCGCTGACGGTGAGCAGGCGCTGGTCCTCCTTGGTGTAGATGTCGTTGGTGATGGCGACCAGGTCGTAGGTGTCGCGCATGGCCTTGCAGAGCATTTCCAGCAGGGTGGTCTTGCCCGAGCCCACCGGGCCGCCGATGCCCACGCGCAATGGGGGCAGGGGCTTGGTGCGATTGGCGATGTGGTGGCGTGTTGTCATGGGCTTGCAGGTCAGGAGCGGAACAGCCGCGAATACTGGGTTTCGTGCTGCGCCGACAGGATGGCCAGCATCGGGGTGAAGGCCTGGCGTTCGTCATCGCCGAGGTCGAGGGCGTGGTCCACGGCGCCAGGTATCTCGGCGGCCAGCCGCGCCAGGATGCGTTGCCCGGCAGTCTGCCCCAGCGGCACGGCCTTGAGCGCCGCCTGGGTCATGTTTTCCGCCCAGCCGAAGGCGCAGGCCAGCACGATGTCGCGCACCGGCGCCTGGGTGCGCGCCGCCGCCGCGAGGGCGAAGGCCACGGGGTAGGTCGGGTCCATTTGCGACAGCGCCTCGATGTGCGGGCGCGCCGGCTCGCCGTGGGGGTGCTGGTGGCGCAGCCACTCGACGAGGGAACGACCCATCTGCTCGGTTTGCAGCCGCAGTTCGCTGCTCTCGCGGGTGTGCCGCACCCAGTCGTTGAGCTGGCGCGCGCGGACCAGGTCGCCACACCGCCAGGCGGGCACGGCCTGCGCGACGACGGCCAGGTCGCCACGCGCCTGGCTCAGGTGGAGCTGTGTGCTCAGCCAATCGGATGCTTCCGATTCGGTAGCAACAAAAGACCGCTCCACGCTGGATTCGAGCCCTTCTGAATAGGAAAACCCGCCAATCGGCAACGCCGGGGAGGCCAGCCACATCAGCTGCAGCAGGCTGGCGGCGGGAAGGCGGGGGGCGCTGTCCGGCATTTCAGTGGGCCGGGTGCGCGTGGTGGTGGTGGCCGTGGGCAGCGGGGTGCGCATGCGCCGTGTGCGCCGCATGGCCATGGTCGCCACCATAGGCCCCACTTTCGGGTTCGAACGGGGCGTGCTGTTCGCGCACGACCAGGTGCATGGCGCGCAGCATGTCGGCCAGCACGTGGTCGGGCTCGATCTGCAGATAGGTGGGCGTCAGTTCGATGGGCACATGGCGGTTGCCCAGGTGGTAGGCCGCGCGGACCAGGTCGAACGGCGACCCATGTTCGGCGCATGGTGTGATGCGCAGCACGGGCTGCGGTGCCGCGAGCACGCGCACGAACGTGCCGTCCTCGACCACGAGCACGTCGCCGCCACGCGCCACAGTGCCGCGCGGCAGGAACACGCCCAGCGAGCGACCTTGCGAGTCGGTGGCCGCGAAGCGGCTCTTCTGCCGCACGTCCCAGTCGAGTTCCACGGTGGGCGCGCGACGCACGAGGACGGGCGCGAGCCCCCGACCCTGGGGCAGGAGTTTGGAGATGTGCAGCATCAGAACAGGAAATAGCGTTGTGCCATGGGCAGGCTCAAGGCGGGTTCGCAGGTGAGCAGGTGGCCGTCGGCGCGCACGGCGTAGGTCTGGGGGTCCACGTCCATCCGGGGCGCGTAGTCATTGTGGACCATGTCCCGCTTGCCGACCGAGCGGATGTTCTTGACGGCCACGAGCCGCTTGGCCAGGCCGAAGCGTTCGCCGATGCCCGCGGCCAGGCTGGCCTGCGAGACGAAGGTCAGCGAGCTGCGGGTCGCCGCGCCGCCAAAGGCGCCGAACATGGGCCGGTAGTGCACGGGCTGCGGTGTGGGGATGCTGGCATTCGGATCCCCCATGGCGGCCGCGGCGATGGTGCCGCCCTTGAGGATGAGCGCGGGCTTGACGCCGAAGAAGGCGGGCTTCCACACCACCAGGTCGGCCCACTTGCCAGGTTCGACCGAACCGATCTCGTGCGACATGCCGTGGGTGATGGCCGGATTGAGCGTGTACTTGGCGAGATAGCGCTTGACCCGGAAGTTGTCGTGGCGGTCGCTGTCGCCAGGCAGTTTGCCGCGCTGCGTTTTCATCTTGTGCGCGGTTTGCCAGGTGCGCAGGATCACCTCGCCCACCCGGCCCATGGCCTGGCTGTCGCTGCTCATGATGCTGATGGCGCCGAGATCGTGCAGGATGTCCTCGGCCGCGATGGTTTCCTTGCGGATGCGGCTTTCGGCGAAGGCCAGGTCCTCGGCGATGGCCGGGTCCAGGTGGTGGCACACCATCAGCATGTCCACGTGCTCGTCCAGCGTGTTCACGGTGTAGGGGCGCGTGGGGTTGGTCGACGAGGGCAGCACGTTGGCCTCGCCAACCAGTTTCAGGATGTCGGGGGCGTGGCCCCCGCCGGCGCCTTCGGTGTGAAAGGTGTGGATGCAGCGGCCCTTGAAGGCCGCCAGCGTGTCTTCCACGAAGCCGCTTTCGTTGAGCGTGTCGGTGTGGATGGCGACCTGGGTGTCGGTGGCCTCGGCCACGTTCAGGCAGTTGTCGATGGCGGCGGGCGTGGTGCCCCAGTCTTCGTGGAGCTTCAGTCCGATGGCGCCGGCATCGATCTGCTCGCGCAGGCCGGCGGGCAGGCTGGCGTTGCCCTTGCCCAGGAAACCCAGGTTCATCGGGAAGGCGTCGGCCGCCTGCAACATGCGCTCGATGTGCCAGGCGCCGGGCGTGCAGGTGGTGGCGAAGGTGCCGGTGGCCGGGCCGGTGCCGCCGCCGGTCATGGTGGTGATGCCGCTGGCCAGGGCTTCCTCGATCTGTTGCGGGCAGATGAAGTGGATATGGCTGTCGAATCCGCCCGCCGTGACGAAATGTCCTTCGCAGCTGATGATCTCGGTGCCCGGGCCGATGACGATGTCCACGCCCGGCTGCGTGTCCGGGTTGCCCGCCTTGCCGATGGCGGCGATGCGCCCGTCCTTGAGGCCGATGTCGGCCTTGACGATGCCCCAGTGGTCGATGATGAGCGCGTTGGTCATCACCGTGTCCATGGCGCCTTCGGCACGGGTTTTCTGGGACTGCGCCATGCCGTCGCGGATGGTCTTGCCACCACCGAACTTGACTTCCTCGCCGTAGCTGCCGGCGCGCAGGGTGTAGTCGTGCTCGACCTCGACGATCAGATCGGTGTCGGCCAGACGCACACGGTCACCCACGGTGGGGCCGAACATCTCGGCGTAGGCGCGCTTTTCGATCGTTGCCATTACAGTTTTCCTTGTGTGAGGCCGCGAAAGCCGTACACCGTCCGGTCGCCGGCATAGTCCACCAGTTCCACGGTGCGTTGCTGTCCGGGCTCGAAGCGCACGGCCGTGCCCGAGGCGATGTTCAGCCGCATGCCGCGCGCGGCGGCCCGGTCGAAGCCGAGGGCGCCGTTGGTCTCGGCAAAGTGGTAGTGCGAACCGACCTGGATGGGCCGGTCGCCGGTGT
>JAEWVY010000238.1 GCA_023396625.1 Pseudomonadota bacterium
GACCTGGGCACATTGCCAGTGGGGCGCCGGGTGGTCGTGATCGGTGGCGGCATGACCGCGGTGGACGCGGCGGTGCAGGCAAAACTGCTGGGTGCCGAAAGTGTCGATATGGTCTATCGGCGGGGTCCCGAGGCGATGTCGGCCTCGATGGCGGAGCAGGCGTGGGCGCAAACCCATGGGGTCGGCATCCGGCATTGGCTGGCGCCCGAGGCGGTCCTGCCCAGTGCCGGCGCGCCCCATCATGCGGGGGAGGTGCGTTTCGCACGCCAGGCATGGCGCGAGGGCCGGCTCGTGGCCACGGGCGAGACCGAAACCCTGGAGGCCGACATGGTCCTCAAGGCCATTGGCCAGACGCTTGGGAATTCCGTGCTGACGCAGGTGGGGTTGGCCCAAGCCGAGGGGCGGTTGGCCACGGACGACAGTGGCCAGACCAACCTCGATGGGATCTGGGCCGGTGGCGACTGTCGCGCCGGCGGACTGGACCTGACCGTGGAGGCGGTCGAGCACGGCAAACGCGCTGCGCTCGCGATCCACACCCGACTCACGTCAGATGCCTGAGCGCCTGACACCCAGTTGCCAAGATTCGGAGATTCACATGGCCAATTTGCATACCCACTTCGCGGGCATCCAGAGCCCCAATCCCTTCTGGCTGGCGTCGGCGCCGCCGACCGACAAGGCCTACAACGTCGTGCGCGCCTTCGAGGCGGGCTGGGGCGGCGTGGTCTGGAAGACCCTGGGCGAGGCGGGTCCGCCGGTCGTCAACGTCAACGGTCCGCGTTATGGCGCCTTGCTCTCGCCGGATCGGCGCCTGCTGGGTTTCAACAACATCGAGCTGATCACGGACCGCGACCTGGAGCTCAATCTCAAGGAAATTGCACAGGTCAAGCGTGACTGGCCCGATCGCGCCATGGTAGTGTCCATCATGGTACCGTGCAACGAGGCATCGTGGAAGGCGATCCTGCCGCGCGTGGAGGACACGGGTTGCGACGGCATCGAGCTGAATTTCGGTTGTCCCCATGGCATGAGCGAACGTGGCATGGGCGCGGCCGTGGGCCAGGTGCCTGAATACATCGAGATGGTGACCGCCTGGTGCAAGCAGTACAGCAAGCTGCCGGTGATCGTGAAACTCACGCCCAACATCACCGATGTACGCTTTCCGGCCCGCGCAGCCAAGGCCGGCGGCGCGGACGCGGTGTCTCTGATCAACACCATCAACTCCATCGTGGGGGTCGATCCCGACACGCTGACCATGTCGCCGTCGACCGGTGGCAAGGGATCGCACGGCGGGTACTGCGGCCCGGCGGTCAAGCCCATCGCACTGAACATGGTGGCCGAGATCGCGCGCGATTCCCAGACGGCCGGTCTGCCGATCTCGGGCATCGGTGGTGTCACCACCTGGCGGGATGCGCTGGATTTCATCGCGCTGGGGGCGGGCACCGTGCAGGTCTGCACGGCGGCCATGGTGTACGGCTTCAAGATCGTGCAGGAAATGATCGACGGGCTGTCCAGCTACATGGATGAGAAGGGTTTCACCTCGCTCGACGACCTCCGGGGCAAGGCTTTGCCCACCGTCACCGACTGGCGCTATCTCAATCTGAATCACGTCTCCAAGGCGGTCATCAACCAGGACACCTGCATCCAGTGTGGTCGCTGTCACATCGCCTGCGAGGACACTTCGCACCAGGCGATCACGACCACGAAGGACGGGCGACGTTGGTTCGAAGTGAAGGAAGAAGAGTGTGTGGGCTGCAACTTGTGCGTGAACGTCTGCCCCGTGCCCGGGTGCATCACCTTGCGGGACTTGGCCCCCGGTGAACTGGATCGACGCACGGGCCAGGCGGTCAGCGCCACACCGCTCGACTGGACAGCGCATCCGAACAACCCGGCGCGGGTGGTCGCGTGAACCAGACGGATCGCATGTTGTAACCTGCCGGAGCGGCCTGGCGACTGCGGGCCTTCCGTCACCCATTTCTCTAGGAGGCTTTCATGACAAGTTTGCTGATTCGGGGCGGCACGGTGGTCAACGCCGATCGCGCCTTCCGCGCCGATGTGTTGACACAGGACGGCAAGATTGTGGCTGTCGCTGAAAACCTGGCAGCCCCTGCCGGGGCGACCGTGGTGGATGCCGGTGGCCAGTACGTGATGCCCGGTGGCATCGACCCGCACACCCACATGCAGCTGCCGTTCATGGGCACTACCACCATGGACGACTTCTACACCGGCACGGCCGCCGGGCTGGCCGGTGGCAACACGACCATCATCGACTTCGTCATTCCCAACCCCCAACAGTCGCTGATGGAGGCCTACCAGACCTGGCGCGGCTGGGCCGAAAAAGCCGCGGGTGACTACAGCTTCCACATGGCCATCACCTGGTGGGACGAGACCGTCAAGCGCGACATGGGCACGCTGGTGCAAAGCGAGGGCATCAACAGCTTCAAGCACTTCATGGCCTACAAAAATGCCATCATGTGTGACGACGAAACCCTGGTGAACAGCTTCAAGCGCTGCCTGGAGCTCGGGGCCATGCCCACCGTGCATGCCGAGAACGGCGAACTGGTGTTCCTGTTGCAAAAGCAGGTGGCCGAAATGGGCATCACCGGCCCCGAAGGCCACCCGTTGTCGCGCCCGCCCATGGTCGAAGGCGAAGCCGCCAACCGCGCCATCGCGATTGCCGATGTGCTCAACGTGCCGATCTACGTGGTGCACGTGAGCTGCATCGAGGCCGCCGAGGCGATTGCCCGCGCCCGCGCCCGCGGCCAACGGGTTTACGGCGAAGTGCTGGCCGGGCACCTGACGATCGACGACAGCGTCTACCGCCACCCCGACTTCGCCACGGCCGCCGCCCACGTGATGAGCCCGCCGTTCCGTCCCAAGGGCCACCAGGAATTCTTGTGGCGCGGCCTGCAAAGCGGCAACCTGCACACCACTGCCACCGACCACTGCACCTTCTGCGCCGCGCAAAAAGCCGCTGGCAAGGACGACTTTGCCAAGATTCCCAACGGCTGCGGCGGCGTGGAAGAACGCATGGCCGTGGTGTGGGACGAAGGGGTCAACGCGGGCCGCCTCACGCCATCCGAGTTCGTCGCCGTGACCTCGGCCAACACCGCCAAGCTGTTCAACCTGTATCCGCAAAAAGGCAGCGTCAGCGTGGGGGCCGATGCCGACCTGGTGGTCTGGGACCCGGCGGGCACGAAGACGCTGTCGGCCAAAACCCAGTTCAGCAAGGGCGACTACAACGTGTTCGAGGGCCGCACGGTGAAGGGCCTCCCCAGCCACACCCTGAGCCAGGGCAAGCTGGTGTTTGTGCAAGGTGATTTGCGGGCCGAACGCGGTGTTGGGCGCTACCTCAAACGCCCGGCCTTCAACGCCAACTTTGCGGCGGCCAAGTTGCGTGCCGAGGTGTTGGCGCCTACGGCGGTGCAACGCTGAGTTTTTGACATGCTTGCTGTATGTGGTGCTCGCAGCAAGCCGGGTCTCGCCCCGGCGGGCGACTCACTTTCTTTCGCTTCGCCGAAAGAAAGTAAGCAAAGAAAGGGCGAGCCCACTGTTTGCGTCCCTTCGCTTCGCTACGGGCAACCTGCGGTGCTCGCTGCAGGTGGGGGCCCGCTCGAACTCGGCTGTCGCCTCAAACAATCGCGTGCCCTGATCCACCTGCAGCTGCGCTCCTCGGCGCAAACAGAAGGGCGAAGGGGACAAACAACAGCCAGAACACCCCAGCTCGTGGCGCTATGCGCCACATCGCCCCCGGCAAGAGCGAAGCAAAGTGCCGAAGAACTCGCTGCCGTTGAGGCCGGGCTGAGCAGCACAGCGGGCTGCGGAAAAAGGGCTGGCGATTGTCTGAGCGAAGCGAGTTCGAGCCAGCCCCCGCAGACTGCGAGCAGCGCAAGGAACCGCGCAGCGGCCCGGCCGTCGGCTCGCCTTCTCTTTGCTTACTTTCTCTTGGCGAAGCAAGAGAAAGTGAGTCGCCCGCCGGGGCGAGACCCGGCTTGTATCGAATACTCACCCGAAGGAGAAAACTGACATGAAAACCACCTCCGACATCAGCACCCTAAGAATCAACAGCCAACGCCTCTGGGACTCCCTCATGGAACTCGCCAAAATCGGCGAAACCCCCAAAGGCGGAGTCTGCCGCTTGACCCTCACCGACCTCGACAAACAAGGCCGCGACCTGGTCACGAAGTGGGCACGTGAGGCAGGCCTGACCGTCACCATCGACAAAATCGGCAACGGCTTCATGCGCCGCCCGGGCCGCAACAATGCCCTGCCCCCCATCGTGACCGGCAGCCATGTCGACACCCAACCCACCGGCGGCAAGTTCGACGGCAACTACGGCGTGCTCGCGGGCCTGGAGGTCATGCGCACCCTCAACGACCACGGCATCGAAACCGAGGCGCCGCTGGAAGTCAGCTTCTGGACCAACGAAGAAGGCTCTCGTTTCGTGCCGGTGATGATGGGTTCGGGCGTGTTTGCCAAGGCCTTCACGCTGGAGCACGCCTACGCGGCCCAGGACATCCATGGCAAGACGGTGGGTGAAGAACTGGCACGCATCGGCTACATCGGCGACCAGGAGCCCGGGGACCATCCGATTGGCGCGTTCTTCGAGACCCACATCGAACAAGGCCCGGTGCTGGAGGACAGTGACGTGACCATCGGCGTGGTGCAGGGCGTGCTCGGCATCCGCTGGTTTGACTGCACCGTCACCGGCATGGAAGCCCACGCCGGCCCCACGCCCATGGCGCTGCGCAGGGATGCGATGCAGGTGGCCACGCAGATCATGCAAGAGGTGGTGGCCACGGCCCTGCGTCACCAGCCCCATGGCCGCGGCACGGTCGGGATGGTGCAGGTGTTCCCCAACAGCCGCAACGTGATTCCGGGCCGTGTCAAGTTCAGCATCGACCTGCGCAACAGCACCGACGCCTTGGTGGACCAGATGGCCGACGAAGTCAAAGACTTTGCGACCCGCCTGAGCGCCAAGACCGGGCTGGACGTGAAGATCGAGCTGGTGTCGAGCTACCCGGCCCAGGCCTTTCACGACGACTGCAAAAACGCCGTGGCGCGTGCGGCCGCCAAGCTGGGCTACTCCAACATGCCGGTGGTCAGCGGCGCCGGGCACGACGCGGTCTACATGGCCAAACTGGCCCCCACGGGCATGATCTTCATCCCCTGCAAGGACGGCATCAGCCACAACGAGATCGAGAGCGCCACGCCCGAGCACATTGCCGCCGGCTGCAATGTGCTGCTGCATGCGATGCTGGAGCGGGCTGGCACGTAACGTGCTTGGTTTTTGTGGGGGTAATTGGCCCTTATCTAGCATGAAATAAGCGCTTGTAGCTATCTATTTTGTAGTTTTATCCAACCGGAGATACCCATGACCGTGAAACTTCTCAGTCGTCGCCAGGCCGTGATCCTGGCCACATCCCTGGTCGCCCTGACCCCTGGCCTGTCGCTGGCGCAAGCCAAGCTCAAGGTGGCGGGCATCTACACCGTACCGTTCGAGCAGCAATGGGCAGGGCGCCTCCACACGGCGCTCAAAGCCGCCGAGGCCCGTGGTGAGATCGAGTACAAGGCCAGCGAAAACGTCAGCAACGCCGACTACGAACGGGTCATGCGGGAATACGCCACCGGTGGCAGCCAGTTGATCGTGGGTGAGGCATTCGCCGTGGAAGCCGCCGCGCGCAAGGTGGCCAAGGACTTTCCCAAGACGGCCTTTTTGATGGGCTCCAGCGGCAAGCCCGCCGCTCCCAACTTCAGCGTGTTTGACAACTACATTCAGGAACCGGCCTACCTGTCGGGCATGATCGCCGGGGGGATGACCAAGAGCCACAAGATCGGCATGGTGGGGGGGTTCCCGATTCCTGAAGTCAACCGCCTGATGAACGCCTTCATGGCGGGGGCCAGGGAGGTCAATCCCAAGGTCGAATTCAGTGTCAGTTTTATCAACAGCTGGTTTGACCCGCCCAAGGCCAAGGAAGCGTCCTTTGCCATGATCGACAAGGGGGCCGACGTGATGTATGCCGAGCGTTTTGGGGTGAGTGATGCGGCCAAGGAAAAGGGCAAACTGGCCATCGGCAACGTCATCAACACCCAGGCCCAGTACCCCGACACGGTGGTGGCTTCGGCCCTGTGGCACTTCGAGCCCTCGGCCGACCGCGCCATCAAGCTCGTGAAGGAAGGCAAGTTCACCGCCGAAGACTACGGTCCTTATTCGATGATGAAGCACAAAGGGTCGTCACTGGCGCCGTTGGGTACGTTCGAGAAAAAAGTGCCCGCCGAGATCGTGGCCAAGATGAAAGCCAAGGAAAAGGCCATTGTGGAAGGCAAATTCACCGTCAAGGTGGATGACAGCCAGCCCAAATCCACGGCCAAGTGATGGCGCAGGCGGCGCCGGTTCTCAGCCTGTCCGGCATCACCAAACGCTTTGGCGATTTGGTGGCCAATGACGCCATTTCGCTGCAGCTGCATCAGGGCGAGGTGCTGGCACTGCTGGGCGAAAACGGCGCTGGCAAGTCCACGCTGGTGTCGATTCTGTTCGGCCATTACACCGCCGACGCTGGTCACATCACCGTGCACGGCCAGCCACTGCCGCCGGGTGATCCCAAAGCAGCGCTGGCGGCCGGCATCGGCATGGTGCACCAGCACTTCACGCTGGCAGACAACCTCAGCGTGCTGGACAACGTGATGATGGGCGCCGAGCCGCTGTGGCAACCCTTCACCCGCCACGGCCAGGCGCGTGACAAACTGCTGGCGGTGGCCCGCCAGTTTGGCCTGACGGTGGACCCCAAAGCCAAGGTCGGCAACCTGTCGGTGGGTGAACGCCAGCGGGTGGAAATCCTGAAAGCCTTGTACCGTGGCGCCCGGATTCTGATCCTGGACGAACCCACCGCCGTGCTCACCCCGCAGGAAAGCGAGAACCTGTTTGAGGTGCTGGCGCAGATGGTGGCGCAGGGCCTGTCGATCATTTTCATCAGCCACAAGCTGGGCGAAGTGCTGCGCGTGTCCCACCGCGTGGCGGTGCTGCGCGGCGGCAAACTGGTGGCCCAGGCGGCGGCCACTGCCACCACCCAGGCGCAGCTGGCGCAATGGATGGTCGGTCACGCCATCGAGACGCCCGAACGGCGCCCGGCCCAGACCGTGGGGGAGCCGGTGTGTGTGTTGCACCAGGTCAGCACGGCGCCGGGGCGTGAACGGCTGAACCGGGTGTCGCTGACCCTGCACCGGGGCGAGATGGTGGCCATTGCCGGGGTGTCGGGCAACGGCCAGCTGGCGCTGGCCGAACTGTTGTGCGGCACCCGCCAGGCCATTGCCGGTGAGGTGCGTTTTCTGGGGCAGCCCCTGCCGCCGCACCCTTCAGCGCTGGTGGCGCTGGGGGTGGCGCGTATTCCTGAGGACCGCCATGCCGTGGGTGTGGTGGGCGATCTGCCGGTGTGGGAAAACGCCGTGGCCGAGCGTCTGCGCAGCCCGGCTTTTTCGCGCTGGGGCTGGGTACGCCGGGCGCGCGCCAGAGCCTATGCCGGGCAGGTCATGGCCACTTTTGATGTGCGGGGTGGCGGGCCACTGGTGGCGGCCCGTGCGTTGTCGGGCGGCAATATGCAAAAGTTGATTCTGGGCCGGGCGCTTATGCCGCCAGGTCATGACGTGAGGGACCGCGCCGCCGAGCCTGCGGCCCCCCCACCCCGCCTGATCGTCGCCCACCAGCCCACCTGGGGTCTGGACATCGGGGCGGTGGCCTATGTGCAGGCACAGCTGCTGGCCGCACGTGATGCCGGTGCCGCGGTGCTGGTCATTTCAGACGATCTGGACGAGGTGCTGACCCTGGGTGACCGCGTGGCGGTGATGCATGCCGGTGACATGACGGAGGCCAGACCCGCGCTGGCATGGAGCCGTGAGGCCATTGGCCTGGCCATGGCCGGGGTGGCAGGAGGAGTGCCCGCATGAGGCTCGAGAAACGCAGCCACAGCTCTGCCGTGGCGCTGGCCCTGGCCCCCTTGGGCGCCGTGGTGTTCACGCTGCTGATCAGCGCCCTGTTGGTGCTGTGGGCCGGTGCCCCGGTGGGCCAGACCTATGGTTTGCTGATCAAGGGCGGCTTTGGCTCGGTGTTTGCCTGGTCCGAGACGCTGACGCGCGCTATTCCGCTGATGCTCACCGGTCTGGCGGCGACGGTGGCGTTCAAGGCGCGGTTGTTCAACATCGGTGCCGAAGGCCAACTGTATGTGGGTGCGCTGGCGGCGGTGGCCGTCGGGGGCCTGCATGGTGGCACCGGTTTCGACCTGCCGCCAGCCTTGCTGTTTGTGTTGATGATGCTGGCTGCCGCGCTGGCCGGCGCCGTGCTGCTGCTGGGGCCGGCGCTGCTGAAGGCCCGCCTGGGGGTGGATGAGGTGGTGACCACGCTGCTGCTCAATTTCATTGTGCTGCTGCTGGTGTCCTTGATGCTGGACGGCCCGATGAAAGACCCCACCGCCATGGGCTGGCCCCAAAGCGTGGCCTTGCTGGGTGATCTGGAGCTGGCCAAATTGATCCCGCAGACCCGCGTGCACACGGGCCTGCTGTGGGCCTGCGCGTTGGCCGTGGGCCTGTGGGCGCTGATGAAATACACCGTGCTGGGATTTGACATCCGCGCGGTGGGGGCCAACGCCCGGGCTGCCGCGTTTGCCGGTGTGCCGGTCACGCGCACGGTGGTCCTGGTGGCGTTGCTCTCGGGCGGGCTGGCCGGGCTGGCTGGCGCCATTGAGGTGGCCGGGCGCACCAGCTACCTGACGCTGGACATGTCGCCTGGTTATGGCTACAGCGGCATCGTGATCGCCATGCTGGCGGGCCTGCACCCGCTGGGGGTGGTGGCGGGCAGTGTGTTTGTGGCGGGTGTGCTGGTGGGGGCGGACAGCATGAGCCGTCTGGTCGGTGTGCCCACCTACATTGCCGATGTGATTGTGGCGGCCTCGCTGATTTCGGTGCTGGTGGCCACGCTGCTGACGCAATATCGGCCGAGGTGGAAATGACCGAATGGATGGACATCCTCGCCAACCCCGCGTTCTGGGTCGCGGTGTTGCGTATCGCCACGCCGCTGATCCTGGGCACGCTGGGCGTGTTGTGGTGTGAACGTGCCGGGGTGCTGAACCTGGGCATCGAAGGCATCATGGTCGCGGGGGCTTTCACGGGCTGGCTGGCCGTATACAGCGGCGCGTCCTTGTGGCAGGGGGTGGCGGTGGCGGCACTGACCGGCGCGCTGCTGGGGCTGCTGCATGCGTTTCTCACGGTGGGGTTGGCCTTGTCGCAACATGTCTCGGGGCTGGGCCTCACGCTGCTGGCCACGGCCCTGAGTTATTACGGTTACCGCGTGAGTTTTCCCAAGGTGTCCACGCCGCCCACCATCACGCCGTTTGCCGCCATGGACTGGCTGGGTCTGCCGGTGCTGGCGCAACAAACCCCGCTGACACTGCTGGCCCTGCTGCTGGTGCCGGTGATGGCTTACCTGCTCTACAAAACACCGGTGGGTTTGGCCGTGCGCATGGTGGGGGAGAACCCCCAGGCCGCCGAAGGTCAGGGGGTGTCGGTGGTCGCTGTGCGCACCGGTGCCATTGTGGCGGGTTCGAGCCTGATGGGGGTGGCGGGGGCGTTTCTGACCCTGTCAGCCTTCAACGCCTTCTTTTTCAACATGGTCAACGGCCGCGGCTGGATTTGCGTGGCGCTGGTGGTGTTTGCCTCCTGGCGGCCCGGCAAGGCCTTGCTGGGTGCGCTGCTGTTCGCCTTTTTTGACGCGCTGCAGTTGCGTCTGCAACAGATGGGCGACGCCGTGTTGCCCTACCAGCTGTACCTGATGCTGCCGTATGTGTTGTCCATCGTGGCGCTGGTGCTGGTGGCGCGCAAGGCCAGCTACCCGCAGGCGCTGATGAAGCCGTATCGCAAGGGGGAACGATGACATGCTCGATCTGCTGATTCACAACGCTCGTCTGCCCGATGGGCGCACCGACGTGGGCGTGGCCGTCCAGGATGGCGTCATCATCGAAGTGACGCCGGGCCTGGGTCCGGCGCAGGCGCCCGCCCGGGAAAGTGTGGATGCGGCGGGCCAGCTCCTGTCGCCGCCATTCGTCGATGCCCATTTCCACATGGACGCCACGCTCAGCTACGGCCAGCCGCGTGTCAACGAAAGCGGCACACTGCTCGAAGGCATCACGCTATGGGGCGAACTCAAGCCGCTGCTGACGCAGGAGGCCCTGGTGGAGCGAGCGCTGGCCTACTGTGACTGGGCCGTGGCCAAGGGCTTGCTGGCCATCCGAAGCCATGTGGACATCTGCGACCCGCGCCTGCTGGCGGTGGAGGCGTTGCTGGAAGTTCGCCGTCGCGTCGCGCCGTACCTCGACCTGCAGTTGGTGGCCTTTCCGCAAGATGGCTTGCTGCGCAGCCCCGGCGCGCTGGAAAATCTGAAACGGGCGCTGGACCGGGGCGTGGACGTGGTGGGCGGCATTCCGCATTTCGAGCGCACCATGGCGCATGGCGCCGAGAGCGTGCGGCAGTTGTGCGAAATCGCCGCGGCGCGCGGATTGCGGGTCGACATGCACTGCGATGAGTCGGACGACCCCCATTCCCGGCATGTCGAGACGCTGGCCTGCGAGACCCAGCGCCTGGGCCTGCAGGGCCGGGTCACCGGGTCGCATCTGACCTCCATGCACAGCATGGACAACTACTACGTGAGCAAGCTGCTGGCGCTGATGGCCGAGGCCCAGCTGAACGTGGTGGCCAACCCGCTGATCAACATCACCTTGCAGGGCCGGCACGACAGCTATCCCAGACGGCGCGGCATGACCCGCGTGCCGGAGCAGCTGGCCGCCGGCCTGACCGTGGCGTTCGGGCACGACTGCGTGATGGACCCCTGGTACAGCCTGGGCTCGGGCGACATGCTGGAGGTGGCGCACATGGGACTGCACGTGGCGCAGATGACCAGCCAGGCCGCCATGCGGCAGTGCTTCGACGCGGTCACGGCCCACCCGGCGCGGATCCTGGGCTTGTCCGGGTATGGCATCGCGCCAGGTTGCGATGCCAGCTTCGTGCTGCTGCAGGCGCGTGACGTGCCCGAGGCGCTGCGCCTGCGCGCGCACCGGCTCAAGGTCTATCGCAAGGGCCGCCTGCTGGCCGAGAGCCCGGCGGTCGCCACCCAACTGCGCCTGCCAGGGCGCGACGCGACGGTGACGTTCCAGTGCCAGTGACGGCTCTCCACTGCCCGGCCCCGCATCGCACAGGGGAGCGCGGTCATGGCGCGCGGTCCTCGTCCTGCTTGAGCGCGAGGGCGGTGTCGTACAGCGCGTTGCGGGGATGGCCGGTGATGTCCGCGGCGAGCCGGACGGCGGTTTTCAGCGGCAGCTCCGCCAACAGGAGCCGCAGGATGCGCAGGGGGTCGCCGGTTTCCTGCGTGGCCGGCACCCCGTGGATCACGACCACGAACTCGCCGCGTTGACGGTGAGGATCCCCTGCCAGCCAGGCGGGCAAGTCGCTGGCAGGGAGTGTGACGATGTCCTCGAACTGCTTGGTCAATTCGCGTGCCAGGGTCACGGAGCGTCCGTCCAGCGCCGCCAGCGCGCTGGACAGCGATGCCATGCGATGGGGGGCTTCCAGCACGATGGTGGTCCGGGCTTCGGCTGCCAGTTGCTGCACCGCGCGGGCGCGCTCGGCCGGCTTGGTGGGGAGGAAGCCGGCGAAGACGAACCCCCCCTCCTGTACCGCACCTGCCGCGCTCAGCGCGGTGGTGATGCTGCTGGCACCCGGCAGTGGCACCACGCGCAGGCCGGCCTCACGAACGAGGGCGACCAACCGCGCGCCCGGGTCGCTGACGGCCGGCGTGCCAGCGTCGCTGACATAGGCCACGCGGCCGCCCTGCCGCAACCGGTCGACCACGACTGTCGCGGTTTCGGCCTCGTTGTGCTTGTGCACCGCCAGCAAGGGTGTGCCGGCGTGACCGATGCCGTACATGTTGAGCAGCTGCCGGGTATGGCGGGTGTCTTCGCAGGCCACCATGTCCGCCAGCGCCAGCACGTGTAAGGCGCGCAGCGTGATGTCGGCGAGGTTGCCGATGGGGGTGGCTACGACATAAAGCGTGCCCTCGGGATAATGCTGTGGCGACGCGGCTTCGCGGGCGGCCGCCAGAGCCGGAGCAAAGCTTGCACTGGAGGTCAGGGTCACGATGGAATTCCTTGGAAAACGGCAAGGTAGCGCACAGGTCACCACCAAGCAAAAAGGCGACGCGGCGGAAGACGCGAGCCTGCGTCACCTGCAGGCCGCCGGCCTGCACCTGCTGGCGCGCAATTATCGGACGCCCGGCCGTGGCGGCGGGGAAATCGACCTGATCTTGCGCGAGCCCGATGGCACACTGGTCTTCGTCGAGGTCCGGCAGCGGGCCAGTGCCTCCCATGGCGGCGCGGCGGCCAGCATTGGGGCCGCGAAGCGCCAACGCATCATCCTTGCCGCCAGGCATTACCTGATGCGGCTGCGCGAGCCGCCGCCCTGCCGGTTCGACGTGGTGCTGGTCGAACCGGCCGGCCTGCGGTGGCTACGGGCGGCGTTCGAGGTGGAGTGAGCCGGCTAGGGTGGCGTGCGCGTCACGGGCCGCGATTCCGGCGCCGATGGCGAATCGTTACACCGCCGCGGCCAGATGTTTCATCTCTCGCGGTTATCATCAAAGTCCACCATGCCAGAGCAACGCGTCCAGCAGCAATTCGTCGAGAGTGCCGACCTGCACTACCAGCTGGCCACTGTCCTGGGCAAGCCGGTGGCCGGTGCCGTCCACGCCTTGCTGGCCTGTGTCACGAGCGGCGGCAAGGTACTGGCCTGCGGCCTGGGCGGATCGGGTGCGCTGGCCCAGCATTTCGCGGCGCTGTTCGTGGGCCGTTTCGAGCGTGAGCGCCCGGAACTGGCGGCGCTGGCGCTCAGTGGCGACGGCGCCATGCTGGGCGCGCTGCTGCGTGGCGACGCCGGTGAGCAGGTGTTTGCTGGCCAGGTGCGCGCCCTGGGGCAGGCGGCCGACGTGCTGCTGGCGCTGTCGACTGGCGGCAACGACACTGCCGTGCTTCGGGCCGTGGACGCGGCCCACGAGCGCGACATGACGGTGATCGCGCTGACCGGGCAAGGTGGTGGAAGCGTCGGGCGCGGTTTGCGCGAAACCGACGTGCATGTGTGCGTGCCGCACGACCGGGTGGCGCGCATTCACGAGGTTCACGCGCTGGTGTTGCACTGCCTGTGTGACGGCGTGGACACGCAGTTACTTGGTGAACAGGAGGTTTGATCATGAAGCAGAAGACGGGATGGCGGCGCGGCCTGGTGGGCGCGGCGTGCGGCCTCGCAATTCTTTCGACGCTCGCGGGCTGCGCGCCCCTGGTGATCGGCGGTGCCGTGGCCGGCGGAATGGTCGCGACCGACCGGCGCACCTCGGGGGCGCAGCTCGATGACCAGGGAATCGAGCTGCGCTCAGCCAATCGGCTGCGCGAAGCCTTGGGTGAGCGTGCACACGTCAATGTGACGAGCTACAACCGGCAGGTGCTGCTGACGGGCGAAGTGCCGACCGCGCAGGACAGGCAGCTGGCCGAGCGCACGGTGTCCGGCGTGGACAACGTCCGTTTCATTGTGAACGAATTGGCGGTGATGAGCAGCAGCACGCTGTCGCAGCGCTCCTCGGACGCACTCATCACGGGCAAGATCAAGGCGGCCATGGTCGACTCGCAGGACATTTTTGCCAACGCGTTCAAGGTGGTGACCGAGCGCGGCATCGTCTACCTGATGGGACGGGTCACGCCGCGGGAGGCGCAGCGGGCGACCGAGGTGGCCCGGGGCGTTGGCGACGTGCAAAAAGTGGTTCGCGTTTTCGAGACCATTTCCGAGGACGATCTCAAGCGCATGCAGCCCGCGCCGGCGCCCGCCGCGGCGACACCTGCGTCCTGAAGCCAGGCCGGGCCGGGATCAGCGCAGCCGGCGGATCAGGCTGGAAGTGTCCCAGCGCCGGCCGCCCATGCGCTGCACATCGGCGTAGAACTGGTCGACCAGGGCGGTGACGGGCAGCGTCGCGCCGTTGCGCTGGGCCTCGGCCAGCACCAGTCCCAGGTCCTTGCGCATCCAGTCCACGGCGAAGCCGAAGTCGAAGCGGTCGGCCACCATGGTCTTGCCGCGGTTGTCCATCTGCCAGCTTTGCGCCGCGCCCTTGCCGATCACGTCGAGCACCTGATCCATGTCCAGGCCCGCCTTTTGCCCGAAGGCGATGGCCTCGGACAGGGCCTGCACCAGCCCCGCAATGCAAATCTGGTTGACCATCTTGGCCAGCTGGCCCGCCCCGCTTTCGCCCATGCGCGTGAATGCCCGTGAAAACGCCAGGGCGACGGGGCGGGCGGCTTCGAATGCCGCCTCGTCGCCCCCGCACATGACCGTGAGGGCGCCGTTTTGCGCGCCGGCCTGGCCCCCGGAAACCGGGGCGTCGACGAACCGCAGCCCGAGCGCGTCCGCGGTGGCGGCGAGTTCACGCGCCACGTTGGCCGAGGCCGTGGTGTGGTCCACGAAAATGGCGCCTGGCGCCATGCCCGCGAAAGCGCCGTCCGCAGCCCGGTCCTTGCCCTGGAGGCTGCCCAGCGTCACCGCGCGCAGGTCTTCGTCGTTGCCGACGCAGCAGAAGACCATCTCGGCTCCTTGCGCGGCTTCGCGAGGGGTTTGCGCATGTTTTGTGGCGTTTCCCAGCGTGAAT
Source organism: Pseudomonadota bacterium (assembly GCA_023396625.1). GTDB lineage: Bacteria > Pseudomonadota > Gammaproteobacteria > Burkholderiales > Burkholderiaceae_C > JAEWVY01. The sequence continues at coordinate 14,711 of JAEWVY010000238.1, forward strand.
TCTTGACACCACGCTATCGATTTTGAAGTTGTTCGGTTGTAGACCGTGACATCGTGGCCGGCGGCGGCGAGATGGCCCGCCATGGGGTAACCCATGACGCCGAGCCCCAGGAAGGCGACTTTGCGTGGGGGGGTGGGCTCGTACAGTCGGGAGTGGATGCTGCTCATGCGATGCTTTCTGGTGACCGGGCAGGCCTTGACCGGCGACGCGGACAGGGGTTAGACAATGGAGAAATGCTCGGTGCCGGCTGACAGATCGGGCGACTTGTTCCGCTTGCTGTTGAGCTTGATCTGCAGCCGCAGGTCGTTGACGGAGTCGGCGTGGCGCAAGGCGTCCTCGTAAGTGATGGCCTCGCTTTCGTAGGCGTCGAACAGTGCCTGGTCGAAAGTCTGCATGCCGAGGTTGCGGCTTTTCTTCATGATCTCCTTGATCTCGGAAACCTCGCCCTTGAAGATCAGGTCGGCGATCAGCGGGGTGTTGAGCAGGACCTCGACGGCGGCCAGGCGCCCCTTGCCGCTCTGGCGCGGCACCAGACGCTGGGAAATCAGCGCCTTGAGGTTGAGCGACAGGTCCATCAGCAGCTGTGCCCGCCGTTCCTCTGGGAAGAAGTTGACGATGCGGTCGAGGGCCTGGTTGGCACTGTTGGCGTGCAGCGTGGCCATGCACAGATGACCGGTTTCGGCGAAAGCGATGGCGTGCTCCATGGTTTCGCGGTCGCGGATTTCACCCATCAGGATGACATCGGGCGCCTGGCGCAGCGTGTTCTTCAGCGCGGCTTCCCAACTGTCGGTGTCGAGCCCGACCTCGCGCTGGGTGACGACGCAGTTCTTGTGCGCGTGCACGAATTCCACGGGGTCCTCGACGGTGACGATGTGCCCGTAGGAATTCTCGTTGCGCCAGTCGACCATCGCGGCCAGTGTGGTGGACTTGCCCGAACCCGTGGCCCCCACCAGAATGCACAGGCCGCGCTTGGTCATGGCGACGTCCTTGAGCACAGGGGGCATGCCCAGCCCGTCGATGGTGGGCAGAGTCTGTGGAATCACCCGCAGCACCATGCCGATCTTGCCCTGCTGCACAAACGCGTTCACGCGGAAACGCCCGATCTGCGCCGGGGCGATCGCGAAATTGCACTCCTTGGTGCGTTCGAAATCAGCGGCCTGCTTGTCGTTCATGATCGAACGCGCCAGGGCCTGGGTGTGCACCATGGTCAGTGGCTGGGGCGAGAGCTTCGCCACCTTGCCGTCGACCTTGATGGCGGGCGGAAAGTCGGCGGTGATGAACAGGTCGCTGCCATTGCGGCTGATCATGAGCTTGAGCAAATCGTTGATGAACTTGCTGGCCTGGTCTCTTTCCATGTGAAAAACTCCGTTGTGCGGCCGCTTCAACCGCGCCGGCCACCAAGATGCTCGCCCACGGCGCGCAAGCGCAGCGACAGCTTGCGCGCCAGCAGCGCCACCAAGCTGGCGGCGAGCCGGGGTTGCTGGTTCAGCATGTCGTCCAGTGCTTGCGCGCTGAGCACGGCCATGCGGCATTCGGTGAGCGTCAGGCAGGAGGAAAAGCGCCGCCCGCCGTCGAGCAGCGACATTTCCCCGAGCACTTCACCGGGACGGGCTTCACTCATCCGCAAGCGCTCGCCCGAGGCCAGGACGCGGTCCACGGCGACGGAGCCGCTGAGCAGCACCATGAGGAAATTGCCATATTCGTCCTGCCGCGTGACTTCCCGGTCAGCCGCCACGACGGCATAGTCGAAGAAATGCACCAACCGGTCCATGGCGTCGCCATCGAGGCAGCGCATGTGCGGGTCCTGCGCCCAGAGCGCGCGCAGCATGGCCCCGCCCTTGGCGTCCGCCAGCCGGTGCGCGTCGACTTCCACCGCCCGGGCCTCCCAGGGGACGGTGGGCTGACTGCCGCCCTCACTGTCCCGAAGGAGGAACGCGGTCTGGAAGAACGCGGAGCTGCCGCTTTCAGGTGCCGCGGCTTGAGGCCTTTTCCGCATCAGATTCAGGATGCCCTTCATGTGCGCCTCGCTGGTGGGTCGTGGAAGAGGTGGTGGAAAGAAACTTCCTGGGAAATCAGCCCGGGAAGTTTTCCGGAATCTTCGCCTTCGAGCGAGCTTCCGCCGGTGAAATGATGTTGCGCCGGACCAGCTCGGAGAGGTTCTGGTCCAGGGTCTGCATGCCGAAGCTGTTGCCGGTCTGAATAGCGGAATACATCTGCGCGACCTTGGCTTCACGGATCAGGTTGCGGATGGCGCTGGTGCCGAGCATGATCTCGTGCGCGGCGACGCGGCCGGAGCCGTCCTTGATCTTGCACAGGGTCTGCGAGATCACCGCCACCAGCGATTCGGACAGCATCGCCCGGACCATGTCCTTTTCCTCGGCGGGGAACACGTCGATCACGCGGTCGATGGTCTTGGCCGCGCTCGAAGTGTGCAGCGTGCCGAAGACAAGGTGGCCGGTTTCGGCCGCCGTCATGGCCAGTCGGATGGTTTCGAGGTCGCGCAGCTCGCCCACGAGGATCGCGTCCGGGTCTTCCCGCAGGGCCGAACGCAGGGCGGCGCTGAACGACAGCGTGTGGGGCCCCACCTCGCGCTGGTTGATCAGGCACTTCTTGGATTCATGCAGGAACTCGATCGGGTCCTCGATGGTCAGCACGTGGCCGTATTCGCTCTCGTTGAGGTGGTTGACCATGGCCGCGAGGGTGGTGGACTTGCCCGAGCCGGTCGGGCCGGTGACCAGCACCAGGCCCCGCGGCTTGAGGGCCAGATCGCCGAAGATCCGCGGCGCGTTGAGCTGCTCAAGCGTCAGAATCTTCGAGGGAATCGTCCGGAACGCGGCACCCGCGCCGCGCTGCTGGTTGAACGCGTTGACACGAAACCGGGCCAGCCCGTCGATCTCGAAGGAAAAATCGACCTCCAGGAACTCCTCGTAGGCCTTGCGCTGCGAATCGTTCATGATGTCGTAGATCATCGAGAACACGGCTTTGTGATCCAGTGCCTCGACGTTGATCCGGCGCACGTCGCCGTTGACCCGGATCATCGGAGGTAGGCCCGACGACAAGTGCAGGTCGGAGGCCTTGTTCTTGACGCTGAATGCCAGCAGTTGGGTGATGTCCACGGGTCCCTCGGTCGCTTTGGTACGCTTGAGGTCGATTATGACGACGATTTCCAGCAACCTCCAGGCGGTGCGTGACCGGATCGCGGCGGCCTGCCACGCAACCGGGCGCGACCCCAAGAAAGTCACACTGCTGGCGGTGTCCAAGACCTTCGGTGCGGAGGCCGTGCGCGAGGCGTGGCGCGCAGGCCAGACGGAGTTTGGCGAAAACTACATCCAGGAAGCGGTGGAGAAGATGGCCCCTCTGGCCGACCTGCCGCTCGTGTGGCACTGCATTGGACCGATCCAGGCCAACAAGACGCGGCTGGTGGCCGAGCATTTCCACTGGGCGCACACGGTCGATCGCCTGAGGATCGCTGAGCGCCTGTCGGCGCAGCGTCCCGCGCATCTGCCCCCGCTGCAGGTGTGTGTCCAGGTCAACATCGACGGCGGGCCAACCAAGTCCGGCGTGGCGCCGGCTGATGCCCTGGCGCTGGCGCGCGAGGTGGCGGCCCTGCCCCGCCTGACGCTGCGTGGCCTGATGACGATTCCCGAACCGGCCCCCGGATTCGACGCCGCCCTCGCCGTTCACCGGCGTGCCCGGGCGCTGTTCGACGATTTGCGCGCCCAGGGCCTGCCCCTGGATACCCTCTCCATGGGCATGACGGGCGACATGGAGGCGGCGATCTCCGCCGGCAGCACGATGGTGCGCGTGGGCACGGCGATCTTCGGCGGACGTCCCGCCCGGGCGTAGCCGGTGGGCGGGGGGCCGCGCAGGGCCCCGGGCCAGCCGCCCGCGGTCGCGAGCGTGTGAAGCGTGCTTTCGCAGGTTTACGTTTCTCGCACGTTTGCCCGGATCAGCCCGGATCGCGGGGGGTCAGGTGCTTCCACTCTTGAACGA
>JAEWVY010000243.1 GCA_023396625.1 Pseudomonadota bacterium
GTTCAGGGCTCCACGGGAAGGTCTTTGTTCATGCGCACCATGCCTCGCACGATGCGATAGAGGAACCAGAGAGAAATCAACGCCCAGGCGATGGCACCGGGCAGATACAGCAGCAGGAACAGCGGAAACGTCAGCACGTAGAGCCCGCCGGCCCACAGCACCGACCGGATGCGCCAACGAAAGTGCGACGCCATCCAGCTGTCCCCGGCGTCGCCCTTCTTGATAAGGTCGATCAGCAGCGCCACCAGCAGCAGCCCGGCGCCGATCTGCGCGCCCGGCACCACCGCCGCCACGGCGACGATGAGGTGCAGCAGGTAGCTGACCCAGCTGACGGTCCGCAGCGAATCGAGTTGTTCGTCGTTCATTCACCCGCTCCTTCACGTGTGAGCGCCTTGCGCAGGGCTTTTTCCTCGATGCCGCTGGTGCCTTCGCGGCGCTCGAGTTCCGCGATCACGTCCGCGGGGCTCAGCCCGTAATGCGCCAGTGCCACCATCGAATGGAACCACAGATCGGCCACTTCGTTGACGATTTTCCCGGCGTCACCGCCGTAGCTGGCGTCCTTGGCCGCCATCACCACTTCGGTGGCCTCCTCGCCGATTTTCTTGAGAAAGGCATCCGGCCCCTTGTGCAGCAGCCGCGCCACGTAGCTCGCGTCCGGATCGCCGCCGTTCACGGCTTTGCGGCTTTCGATGACGGCGGCCAGGCGGGCCAGGGAATCGCTGGAGGACATGGCACTCATGTGTAGATGGTTCCCGGGTCTTTCAAGACCGGTTCGACGACACGCCAGGCGCCCTGGTCATAGCGCTGATAAAAGCAGCTGTGCCGCCCGGTGTGGCAGGCAATGCCTGGGGCGTGACCCAGCTGGGTCACCTTCAGCAGGACCACGTCGTTGTCGCAATCCAGCCGGATCTCGTGCACAGTCTGAACGTGCCCCGATGCCTCGCCCTTGAACCAGAGCTTGCCGCGCGAGCGGCTGAAATAGACGGCGCGGCCCAGTTCGGCGGTCTTTTCCAGCGCCTCGCGGTTCATCCAGGCGAACATCAGCACGTCGCCCGTGGCGGCCTCCTGCGCGATCGCCGGCACCAGGCCCTGCGCGTCCCATTTCACTTCGTCGAGCCAGTTCATGCCGGTATTGTCGGTGAATTGAGTGTGCTCTCTTATCAAGAGCACACTATATCCATTTGACGCTGGGAAAACGCCAAAATATTCAGATTCTGACCGGAATGCCGCGCTCGGCCATGCGCGCCTTGGCCTGGGCCACGGTGTACTCACCGTAGTGAAAGATGCTCGCCGCCAGCACCGCGTCCGCGCCGCCGCGCTGGATACCGTCGGCCAGGTCGTCGAGCGTGCCGACCCCGCCGGAGGCGATCACCGGCACGTCCACCGCGTCGCTGACCGCCCGCGTGAGTTCGAGGTCGAAACCCGCTTTCGTGCCATCGCGGTCCATGCTGGTCAGCAAAATTTCGCCCGCGCCGTGTTCGGCCATCCGGCGCGCCCAGGCCACGGCGTCCAGGCCGGTGTTCCTGCGCCCGCCGTGGCTGTAGACGTCCCAGCCTTCGCCGCGGTCGAGCAGGTCGTCGCCAAAACGGCGCTTGGCGTCGATGGCCACGACGATGCACTGCGCGCCGTACTTCTGCGAGGCTTCGCGGATCACCTGCGGATTGGCGATGGCCGCGGAGTTGAAGCTCGTCTTGTCGGCCCCGGCGTTGAGCAGCCGGCGCACGTCGGCCACCGTCCGCACCCCCCCGCCCACCGTCAGCGGGATGAACACCTGCGAGGCGACGGCCTCGATGATGTGCAGGATCAGGTCGCGCTCGTCGCTGGTGGCGGTGATGTCGAGAAAGGTCAGTTCATCGGCGCCCTGGTCGTTGTAGCGCGCGGCGATCTCCACCGGATCGCCCGCGTCGCGCAATTCGACGAAGTTGACGCCCTTGACCACCCGGCCACCGGTCACGTCCAGGCAGGGGATGATGCGCTTGGCCAGCATGGGGGCGCTCAACGTCAGCCGCCAAGTGCGTCGGCACGGGCCTGGGCGGCGGCGAAATCGAGGTCACCCACGTAGATCGCGCGGCCGCAGATCACGCCTTCGATGCCCTCGCTCTCCACCGCGCACAGGGCCTCGATGTCGGCCATGGACGACAGCCCGCCCGAAGCGATGACCGGAATGCTCAGCGCCTGCGCCAGCCGCACCGTGGCGTCGATGTTGATGCCGCTGAGCATGCCGTCGCGCCCGATGTCGGTGTAGATGATCGATTCGACCCCCCAGTCCTCGAATTTCTTCGCCAGGTCGAGCACCTCGTGGCCGGTGAGTTTGCTCCAGCCATCGGTGGCGACCTTGCCATCGCGGGCGTCGATGCCGACGATGATGTGCCCGCCGAACGCCGTGCAGGCGTCCTTCAGGAAGCCGGGGTTCTTGACCGCCGCGGTGCCGATGATGACCCAGCGCAGCCCGGCGTCGATATATTTCTCGATGGTGTCGAGGTCGCGGATGCCCCCGCCGAGCTGGACCGGCACGTCGTCGCCGACGGCCCGCAGAATGGACTTCACGGCGGCATGGTTCTGCGGCTTGCCCGCGAAGGCGCCGTTCAGGTCCACCAGATGCAGGCGCCGCGCGCCCGCGTCGACCCATTTGAGGGCCATGGCCGCAGGGTCCTCGCCAAAGGTGGTGGATTGGTCCATGTCGCCCTGTTTGAGGCGCACGCAATGGCCGTCCTTGAGGTCGATCGCGGGGATGAGTTGCATGGCAGGTTCGGGGAAAGGGGCTTCGGCTGGATCAGCCCGAACAGGATGGTGAGGTTCGCGGGAAAGGCGTCAAGGGTTCCAGTGCAGGAAATTGCGGTACAGGGCCAACCCCTGGGCCGCGCTTTTTTCCGGGTGAAACTGGGTGGCAAAAATATTATCGCGCGCAACCGCCGCGGTAAAGAGGCCGCCGTAGTCGGTCTCGCCCGCACTGTGGCGCACATCCGACGGACGGGCGTAGAAACTGTGCACGAAATAGAACCAGCTGCCGTCCGGCACGCCGCGCCACAGCGCGTGGGCGGCGGGCGAGCGGGCGTCCGGTGCCGGCCCGCCCCGCTGCCACACCTGGTTCCAGCCCATCTGCGGCACCTTGTAGCGGCTGCCATCGGGCTGCAGCCGGCCGGCCAGATCGAAGCGGCGCACCTCGCCGTGGATGAGGCCGAGGCCGGCGGTGTCGCCTTCCTCGCTGTGGTCGAGCAGCATCTGCATGCCCACGCAGACGCCGAACAGGGGCTTGCGGGCCGCCGCGTCGAGCACGGATTCCAGCAGCCCGGACTCGCGCAGCTCGCGCATGCAGTCGGGCATCGCACCCTGCCCCGGCAGCACGACCCGCGCGGCATCGCGCACCTGGCGCGGCTCGGCGGTGACGACGACCTGGACGTCCGTGTCCTGCGCCGCATGGATCACCGCCTGGGCCACGGAACACAGGTTGCCCATGCCGTAGTCCACCACGGCGACTGTGTTTGCTATGTTATTCATAGCTTATTAAGACCATTTGACGCTGGATAAAGCGTATTTTCATCGAAATTTTAGAGTACGCCCTTGGTCGAGGCGACGACGCCCGGCGCACGCGGGTCGATGGCCAGCGCGGCGCGCAGGGCACGGCCAAACGCCTTGAACACGGTCTCGGCCTGGTGGTGGGCGTTCTCGCCGCGCAGGTTGTCGATGTGCAGCGTGACGAGCGCATGGTTCACGAAGCCCTGGAAGAATTCGGTCGCCAGCTGGCTGTCGAAGCCGCCGATCATGCCGCTCTTGAAGGGCACGTGCATCACCAGGCCCGGCCGGCCGGAAAAATCGATCACCACGCGGCTCAGGGCCTCGTCGAGCGGCACATAGGCATGCCCGTAGCGGCAGATGCCGCGCTTGTCGCCCACGGCCCTGGCCACCGCCTGGCCGAGCGTGATGCCCACGTCCTCGACCGTGTGGTGCCCGTCGATGTGCAAGTCGCCCTTGGCCTGGATCTCCAGGTCGATGAGGCCGTGGCGTGCGATCTGGTCCAGCATGTGGTCGAAAAAGCCGATGCCGGTGGATAGCTTCGACACCCCGGTGCCATCGAGATCGAGGCGGACGGTGATGTCGGTTTCGGCCGTGCGGCGCGTGACTTCGGCGGTGCGGTTCATGGCGTCATTGTCCACGGTTCGTTGCGAGGGCCCCCAGTGCGGCCTCCAGCGCGGCCAGCATGCGCGCATTTTCTTCGGCCGTGCCCACGGTCAGGCGCAGGCAGTTGGCGAGCATGGGGTGCATGGTGGACACGTTCTTGACCAGCACACCGTGCGCCTTCATGCCCTCGAACACCCGCTTCGCATCGGGCACCCGCGCCAGGATCATGTTCGCGTCGCTCGGATAGGCTTTCACCCCCGCCAGCACACCCAGCGCCGCCATCAGCTCGCCACGCTGGCGGCGCAGCTCGGCCGCCTGCACCGCGAACACATCGGCATGCTCGAGGGCAAACAGCGCGCATTCGCAGTTGAGCACACTGACGTTGTACGGCGGACGCACCTTGTCGATCTCGGCGATCAGCGCCGCCGGCCCGATCATGTAGCCCAGCCGCACCCCGGCCAGCCCGAACTTGGAAAGCGTGCGCATCAGCAGCACATGCCCGTGCCGGGTCAGGCGGTCGATGTAGCTGCGGCTGGAGAACGGCTGGTAGGCCTCGTCCATGACCACCAGCCCGCCCTGGCGGCCCTGCGCCTCGATGACCGCTTCGATGGCCGTGTCGTCCCACAGGTTGGCCGTGGGGTTGTTGGGGTAGGCCAGGTAGACGATGGCAGGCCGGTGGGCCTCGATGGCGGCCAGCATGGCCGGGGCATCGAGCTCGAAATCCGCGGTGAGCGGCACGCCGATGAATTGCAGCCCCTGCAACTGCGCGCTCATGGCGTACATGACAAACCCCGGCACCGGCGCCAGGATGCTGGCCCCAGGCAGGTCGCACGCCAGCGCCAGCAGGCCGATCAGTTCGTCCGAGCCATTGCCCAGCATGATGTCATAGCCGTGGCGCGGCATGCCTGCGTAGGCCGCGAGCGCGTCGCGCAGCACGCCGATGCGCGCGCCGGGGTAGCGGTTGAGCTCCACCGCGCCCAGTCGCCGGCCCAGCTCGGCCTGCAGCTCGACCGAAAGCCGGTACGGGTTTTCCATCGCATCGAGCTTGACCATGCCGGTCGCTTCCTGCACCGCGTAGGCATGCATGCTCCGCACGTCCTGGCGGAATACGCGCGCGGCCACGGTCGCCGCCTTTGCGGCCACAGCGCCGCTCATGCCGGCCTCCGCATCGGAGGCACCGGGGTCAGGCGCAGCTCGGCGGCGCGGGCGTGCGCCTGCAGCCCTTCGCCCCAGGCGAGTTCAGCCGCCACGGGGCCAAGCGCCTGCGCGCCGGCGGCGCTGACCTCGATCAGGCTGCTGCGCTTCTGGAAGTCGTACACGCCCAGCGGGCTGCTGAAGCGGGCGGTGCCACTGGTGGGCAGCACGTGGTTGGGGCCGGCGCAGTAGTCGCCCAGGCTCTCGGACGTGAAGGCGCCCAGGAAGATGGCTCCGGCATGCCGGAGCAAGGGCTCCCAGCGCTGCGGGTCGCGGCTGGAGACCTCCAGGTGCTCGGGTGCGATGCGGTTGCTGATGTCGCAAGCCTCTTCCATGCTGCGGGTAAGGATCAAGGCCCCCCGGTCGTTGAGCGATTTGGCAATGATGGCCGCGCGCGGCATCTCGGGCAGCAGCCGCGTGATGGACGCCTGCACCGCGTCGATGTAGGCGGCATCCGGGCACAGCAGAATGCTCTGCGCCAGTTCGTCGTGTTCGGCCTGGCTGAACAGGTCCATGGCCACCCAGTCCGGCGAGGTGGTGCCGTCGGCCAGCACCAGGATTTCGCTGGGACCGGCGATCATGTCGATCCCCACGCTGCCGAACACACGCTTCTTGGCGCTGGCCACGTAGGCATTGCCCGGGCCGGTGATCTTGTCCACCTTGGGCACGGTGACCGTGCCGTAGGCCAGCGCGGCCACGGCCTGGGCGCCCCCGATGGTGAAGGCGCGTGTCACGCCGGCCACGTGGGCAGCCGCCAGCACCAGGGCGTTCTTTTCCCCTCTGGGGGTGGGCACCACCATGATGATTTCTCCCACACCGGCCACGTGGGCGGGAATGGCGTTCATCAGCACGCTGGAGGGATAGGCCGCCTTGCCGCCAGGCACATAGATGCCCACGCGGTCCAGCGGCGTGACCTTCTGGCCCAGCAGGGTGCCGTCCTCGTCACGGTAGCTCCAGCTTTCGCCGCTGGCCTTCTTTTGCGCCTCATGGTAACTGCGCACCCGGCGTGCGGCGAATTCCAGGGCACTGCGCTGCGCTTCGGGCAAGGCGTCGAAGGCCGCCTTCAGCTCAACCGGGGAGAGTTCCAGCTCCGCCACGGCAGCGGCACTCAGCCCATCAAAACGGGCGGTGTAGTCCAGCACGGCGGCATCACCGCGCCGCTGCACATCCGCCAGGATGTCGGCCACGCGCTGCTCGATGCCGGCATCGGTCTCGGCCGACCAATGCAGCCGCGCCTTGAATTCAGCCTCGAAGCTGTTGCTGGCGGTGGACAACCGGGCGGGGGTGGCGATGAATTTCATGGTGGACATTCAGGGTTTGCCCAAGTTTAGCGGGCCAGCGACCACACGGAGGACCACGGGACGAATCTGCACAGGTGCGCCCGCCTGGGCGTCGCCATGAAATCACCATGCTTGGTACAGGACAATCGCCAGCCCGGCAGCGATGCCCGCGAGGCTTGCGCGCCATGTGACCTCCCACACCCGTGGAAAACCGGTATCGAGTATCGCCTCTGACGCATTGCCGGGGTTGACCGACACCTCGACCGCAGACCCCACGGGGAATTGCCGGGACACCTCTTCCGCCCCAGCCTGGGTCACGGGATACTTGTAGCCATCAGTGTGCTGGCTCGACCGGTACGCTTGTCCGTTGACCGAATAGAGACAGACGAGTTTCGCGGTGTATGACGAGCCATTGTCGTCCCTGTGCTCGACGACGCCGGACTCCAGGATCGTTCCCTGGGCTTTGGGCCAGTGCTTCTGCTGGCGATACGTGCTCAGGTGACTGTTGGCGCGCAGGGCCAGTGGAACAGCCCCCACCAACAGCAGAGTTCCGATGAGTGAGGCAAGACGCATGGGTCAATCCGATACAGAATTTTCGCCGATCCCGACACCGCCGATGATCGTTGCACCAGTCGCCATCCAGATGTCTCCTTCTCTCCATCACGATGGAGTCACAAGCGAACGCCCAGGCCTTGGGCACTGCCTGGACAGCAAAAACCAGATGCCCTCGGCCACAATCGCCACCAGGCCAGCAGCAATGAGCCTGCGGCCCCAATGCATTTCACCCACGCCAATCCATACGGACCACGTACGAGGAGTGCCTCTCGGGAAACACTCGCACATCAAAAGATCCGGAGTATTTACTGGGCGAATGCAGTTTGTCGTTGCGAGAGATTCCAACGTGAAAGTGGCCGGTGGTGATGCGTTCGCAATAGACTTCGACAAGCAGTCCTGAAGGCAGTTTGGCAGCGACCGGCTGCATCACTGGGCAAGCCCTTGGTCGATTGACTTTCAACAAGATCGGCCCCGGCAATGCGCCGAGAAATTCGTTCTGACGAACCTCGCACCGACGGGTCATCAACCCAGAACCCACAGAACCCCGCGATGCCATCGCGACGCTTCATCGATGAGCCACCGGCGCGGCCATTGGCTAAACCGCCCGCATCTCAACCGCGAAACGCCGCCTCGATCATGGCAATGTCGATTTTCTTCATTGTCATCATCGCCTCGAAGGCCCGCTTGGCGGCCAGGCGGTCGTGACTGGTATACGCTTTTGTCAGGGCGATCGGCGTGATTTGCCAAGAAATGCCCCATTTGTCCTTGCACCAGCCACACTGACTCTCCTGGCCGCCGTTGCCAACGATCGCGTTCCAGTAGCGATCCGTTTCGTCCTGGTCTTCAGTCGCAACCTGAAACGAGAACGCTTCGTTGTGCTTGAACATCGGGCCGCCATTGAGCCCGAGACAGGCAACTCCCAGTACGGTGAATTCGACGGTCAATACGTTCCCCTCTTGCCCCGATGGATTGTCCCCGGGTGCGCGGTGAACCGCGCCAACCGACGAATCTGGAAACGTTTCGGCGTAAAACCGCGCAGCTTCCTCGGCGCCGTGGTCGTACCAAAGGCAAATTTTGTTTTTTGCAATGTTTGTCATGTCACCTCTCCGTTGAGCCCAGGGCGTTCCAGCCCGATTTTTCGTTCGCTTCGGGGGGAACAGTAAAAACAGCCAGAAAGTTCTTCATCAAGTATCCCTTCATCTCGAATGCAGGCCTTGCACTCCAAATGGAGATGCAACCCTACCTAGCTCGACGAACGAAGCCATTCAAAATCGACAAGGGAATTCCCTGACTCCGGAACGAGGCGCGGGCCGTGTTCCGCACCGATATCGCTCGCGGCGGATCGCAGCGTCGGCTGCAACGTCCTATCGGGCTGCGAATCCCCCCACCACCGACGCGAACGCGTCGATGATGCGGCGGATCGGGGCCTGCTTGAGCTTGAGCGCGGCCTGGTTGACCACCAGGCGCGAGCTGATGTCCATGATGCGTTCGACTTCGACCAGGTGGTTGGCTTTGAGGGTGTTGCCGGTGGACACCAGGTCGACGATGGCATCGGCCAGGCCGGTCAGCGGCGCCAGCTCCATGGAACCGTAGAGCTTGATCAGGTCCACGTGCACGCCCTTGGTCGCGAAGAACTCGCGCGCGATCGCCGTGTATTTGGTGGCCACGGTCAGCCGGGAGCCCTGGCGCACCGCGCTGGCGTAGTCGAAGTCGTCACGCACCGCCACGCTCATGCGGCAGCGGGCAATGCCCAGGTCCAAGGGCTGGTACAGGCCGGCACCGCCCGACCAGCTGGCCCCGTGCTCCAGCAGCGTGTCCTTGCCCGTCACGCCAAGGTCCGCGCCGCCCCACTCCACGTAGGTCGGCACGTCGGTGGCGCGCACCAGCACCACCTGAACCTCTGGCTGGTTGGTGGGCAGGATGAGCTTGCGCGAGGTTTCCGGGCTCTCAAGCACCTCAATGCCCGCCGCCGCGAGCAGGGGCAGGGTTTCGTCAAAAATGCGTCCCTTGGACAGTGCGAGGGTGATCATGGCGTGACTGTGACTGAATTCATGTGGCGCAGGCTCGGCAAGGACCGTCCCGCTGAGGCGAAGCACCATGGAGGCGATGGCGTCGCCAGCACGGCAAGGGGCCGCTGTTCGTCAGGCATGGACCCTCTCCACATCCGCGCCCAGGGCTCTCAGCTTGGCCTCCATGCGATCGTAGCCGCGGTCGAGATGGTAGATGCGGTCCACCTGTGTTTCTCCCGAGGCTACCAACCCCGCGATCACCAGGCTGGCCGAGGCGCGGAGGTCGGTGGCCATCACGGTGGCGCCGGAGAGCTTCTCCACCCCTTCGATCACCGCCACCTTGCCATCGATCTGGATATGCGCGCCCAGGCGCACCAGCTCGTTCACGTGCATGAAGCGGTTCTCGAAAATCGTCTCGGTCACCTTGCTCGTGCCGTGCGAGATGCAGTTGAGCGCCATGAACTGGGCCTGCATGTCGGTCGGGAAGCCGGGGTACTCCGTGGTCCGGAAGCTCTGCGCCGTCAGGCGCCCGTGCGCGCGGATGCGGATGAAACCATCCCCCGCGTCGATGGTGGCGCCCGCCTCCCGCAGCTTGTCGATCACGGCATCGAGATGGTCGGCACGGCCGTGACGCAGCACCACCTCCCCTCCCGTGGCCGCCACGGCGCAGAGAAAGGTGCCGGCCTCGATCCGGTCGGCCACCACCGCGTGAGTGCAGCCGTGCAGGAACGGGACCCCCTCGATCCGGATGCGGCTGCTGCCATGCCCTTCGATCCTGGCCCCCATGCGGATCAGCATCTCCGCCAGATCCGCGACCTCGGGCTCCTGCGCGGCGTTCTCAAGCAGCGTCTCGCCTTCGGCCAGGCTCGCGGCCATCAGGAAGTTTTCGGTGCCGGTCACGGTCACCATGTCGGTGGCAATGCGCGCGCCCTGGAGACGTGTCAGGCCGTCCCGCAGCTTGGCCAGCATGTAGCCGTGCTCGACCCGGATATCGGCGCCCATGGCCTGCAGACCCTTGATGTGCTGATCCACCGGGCGCGACCCGATCGCGCAGCCGCCAGGCAGGGAGACCGTGGCTTCACCAAACCGCGCCAGCAGGGGTCCGAGCGCAAGCACCGAGGCACGCATGGTTTTCACCAGCTCGTAGGGTGCCTCGGGAGAGCTCAGCACACGGGCATCGATACGCGCCACGCCATCGGGCCCGTGGTCGGCACTCACCCCCATGTTGCGGATCAGCTTGAGCATGGTCGCCACGTCCTGCAAACGAGGCACATTGGTCAGCGTCACCGGCTCGGCAGTCAGCAGGGCGGCGCACAGTTCGGGCAGGGCCGCATTCTTGGCACCGGACACCTGCACTTCGCCATGCAGTGGGCGCCCCCCGCGGATGATGAGTTTGTCCATGGGAATTTATGTCGATCCGGTGCGCTGGGCGGCCCATTCCGCGGGCGTCCAGGTTTTCATCGAGAGCGCATGCACTTCGTCGTTGTGTATCTTTCCGCCCAGCGCCGCGTAGACCAGCTGGTGCCGCGCGATGGAGCGTTTGCCCTCGAATTGGGTTGAAACGACCGTGGCATACCAGTGCCGGCCGTCGCCTTCGACCGCGAGATGCTCGCACGCCAGGCCCGATGCGATCAGGGACTTGAGTTCTTCGGCCGTCATGTCAGCTCCGTATTTTGTAGCCAATGCGCAGCAGGTGCACGGTGATCGCGCTCACCAAAGCCAGCGCGATGGCCACGACGCTCAGGCTGGTCCAGGGCGAGACGTCACTCACGCCAAAGAAACCATAGCGGAAACCGTCGATCATGTAGAAAAACGGGTTCATGTGACTCACGCGCTGCCAGAACGGGGGCAGCGAGTGGATGGAATAGAACACGCCCGACAAAAAGGTCATGGGCATGATGACGAAATTCTGGAACGCGGCCAGTTGATCGAAGCGTTCAGCCCACAGGCCGGCAATCACGCCCATGGCGCCCAGCAGGGCCGCGCCCATCACGGCAAACGCAATGATCCACAGTGGCGCCACGAATGTCGGCAACGAGAATATGGCCGTCACGGCGAACACCCCCAGCCCGACGATCAGCCCCCGCAACACCGACGACGCCAGGTAGGCGACGAACCAGCTCCAGTGCGACAACGGGGTCAGCAGCAAAAACACCAGACTGCCCATGATCTTGCTTTGGATCAAGCTCGACGAACTGTTGGCGAAAGCGTTCTGCAACAGGCTCATCATCACGAGACCGGGCACCAGGAAGGCGCTGTAGCTCAATTGGCCATACACCTTGACATGATCCTCGAGCACATGACCAAAAATCATCATGTAGAGCACCGCGGTAAGCACCGGCGCCGCGATGGTCTGGAAGGCGACCTTCCAGAAGCGCAACACCTCCTTATAGAACAGGGTCCGCCAGCCCGTCACCGCGAAACCCCCACGCTTTCCGCCACCGCCACCACGCCCGGCGTACCGCCTCCAGCCATCACACCGAGGAATACATCCTCCAGGTCGGCTTTGCGAATTTCCACGTCCTGTGCATGCAGCCCGGCCTCCCGGACCGCCGCCAGGTAACGCTCGATCTCCAGCGCATCGTGCGCAGGAAACTGCACGATTCGGCCTGTAATTCGTGCCTTCCCAGCAAGATCCGGCGGAAGCTCGCTATCAATTTTGAATCTCAACACATTGCTCGATGCCGCTTTGAGCAAATCGGAAGTTCGCGACAGTGCCACCATCCGCCCTTGCTTGAGCATGGCGATGCGGCCGCACAACGCTTCGGCCTCCTCAAGGTAGTGGGTGGTCAGCAGCACGGTATGTCCTTGACGATTGAGCCGTGCAACAAACTGCCACAACGTCTGGCGCAGTTCGACATCGACGCCGGCGGTCGGTTCGTCCAGCACGATCACTGGCGGCTTGTGGACCAGGGCCTGCGCCACCAGCACCCGGCGTTTCATGCCGCCCGACAGCTGTCGCATGTTGGCATGGGCCTTGTCGGCCAGCCCCAGGCCTTCGAGCAGCTCATCGATCCAGGCGTCGTTGTGCTTCACGCCAAAATAGCCCGACTGGATGCGCAATGTCTCGCGCACGTCGAAGAAGGGGTCGAACACCAGTTCCTGTGGCACCACGCCAAGACGCCTGCGGGCCTGCGCATAGTCAGTCTGCACGTCGTGTCCCTGCACCAGCACACGGCCCTGCGTTGCGCGCGTGATGCCGGCCAGGATGCTGATGAGCGTGGTCTTGCCCGCGCCGTTGGGACCCAGCAAACCGAAGAATTCACCCTCCTCGATGTCGAAACTGACATTGTCGAGCGCCCTGAGCGGGGAGGCCGCGCCGCCCCGCAGGGCAGGGAATGTCTTGGAAACGGATTGAAAGGAGATGGCGGGCATGGAAGCCCATGATTTTAAGGGCCTGAACCACCCCGGTCGCCCGTTTGGCGGGCAGTTTCTGCGACAGCGCCGGCTATTTCGCCGGATAGAACAGTTCCGCCACACCGTAGAGCCCGGCCAGCTGGCGCAGCTTCGGCGGCAGGCCGTTCACGGAAAATGGGCGAGCCGAGGCAAGGCATTCGCGCCGTAGCGCGATCAGCAGTGCCAGCGCGGAAGAGTCGAACCGGGTGAGCCCGCTGGCCTCGACCACCACCGGTGCCTCTTTCTGACCGCGCAGGCTTTCGAGCAGTTGCGCCAGACAGGCTCGGGCTTCACGATGCGTCAATTCGGGCGGCAGCACCAGCATGCGCCGCCTCAGCTCTTGCGTGCGTTGGACTTGTTGCGCTCGGCCAGCGTGGCGATCAGGCCATCCATGCCCCGGGCGTTGATCTCCTGGGTGAACTGGCCACGGTAAGTATCCACCAGCCAGACGCCCAGCACGTTCAAGTCATAAATCTTCCAACCAGCCCCCTGGCCGGGTGTTTTCTCCAGCCGGTAGTCGAGCTGAATGGGCTCGCCATGCCCACGAATCTCGGTCCGAACCACCAGTTCCTTGTCGTCCGGCGAGGCGCGCAGGCGCTTCATGACAATTTCCTGGTCATTGACCTGCGACAGCGCACCGGCATAGGTTCGCACCAGAAGGGTTTTGAACTCCTCCTGCAGGCGCTTTTGTTGCTCGGGCGACGCCTTTCGCCATGCGGGGCCGGCGGCGGATGCCGTCATGCGATGGAAATCCACATTGGGCATGATTTTGCTGTCCACCAGAGTCATGATTTTCGACACGTCACCGTTCTGCAGCGACTTGTCCGCCTTGATGGTGTCGAGCACATCGACGGACAGGCGCCTGATCAGCACATCGGGCGCTTCGTCGGCGGCGTGGGACAACGGCGCGCCAAGCATCAGCGCGGAGGCAGTGATCAGACCGAGAAGTTCGGCAAAAAAGCGGCGATTCATGGCAATTCCCTTTTTCTTCTGAATATTGTGGACAGCGGCTATTTGAAAACCAGCCAAGACGGGAGGTTCCATCCGCGCAGCAAAATGTGCAACAGATGGCAACCCTCAACGAGGCGTTGCGGGAGGTACGCCACCGCCGTCCGCCTCATCGTCGTCCGGCGGCGCGCCATCGTACACATCGTTGCGGCGCTTCTGCAGGAAAGCGTCGCGCGTGAAACTGTACTTGTCGAGCGCAGCCTCTTCAAGAAGCTGGCCTGCCCGCAGCAAGCCGGCGCGGCGGTCGACGAGATCCAGCACCACCATGCTGTTGCGCGTGGGCACGTGGTCGACGCTCCAGACCGGATTGCCCAGGGTGTCGGCCCGCAACGCGGCTGTGTCGCGCAGTGTCGAGGGGCCGAGCAGTGGAAGCACCAGGTACGGACCCGGCGGAACACCCCAATACCCCAGGGTCTGGCCAAAGTCCTCTCGATGCTGCTCGATTCCCATTTCACTGGCGATATCGAGCAGGCCGGCCAAGCCCATGAAGGTATTGACGTTCACGCGGAAGAAGCTGTCCGCCGCAGCTGCGCCCTTGAACTGCAGCACGTTATTGACAAACGACCAGGCGTCCCCCAGGTTGCCAAAGAAATTTCCCACCCCCGTGCGCACAAGCCGAGGCACGACGGTGTTGTACACCGTGGCCACGGGTTTGAGCACCGCGGCATCGACGGTTTCATTGAACTGGTGCACGCCGCGGTTCATCGGCTCCAGCGGATCACGCGGGTTCGCGCCCGGCGCGGTGACGCAACCGGCCGTCCCCAGCGTCGCCGCCAGCATCATGACAGTGGCGACTCGCCGCGCGGCCGACATGTCGAGCAACCTCATTTCTTCTCGCCCCCTTCTGGCCCGGAATTTCCCTCCGCTGCTTTGCTGAAAAGAAACTGGCCAATCAGATTTTCCAATACCACGGCCGACTGCGTGGAGGAAATCACGTCCCCGCCCGCCAGCACCTTGTCATCGGCACCGGGTTCGATGCCGATGTACTGTTCACCCAGCAGGCCACTGGTGAGTATCTTGAGCGAGCTGTCCTTGGGAAAGGCATAGCGGCTCTCCATCGCCAGCGTCACCCGGGCCTGGAAGGATTTGTCGTCGAAAACGATATTTTCCACTCGACCAACGACCACGCCCGCACTCTTGACGGCCGCCTTGGGTTTGAGACCCCCGATGTTGTCGAACTTGGCGCTGATGCGGTAGTCCGACTGAAAGCTCAGGCTGAGCAAGTTGGCGGACTTGAGTGCAAGGAACAGCACGGCCACGACGCCCGCGATCACGAACAGTCCGACCCACACATCATTTCTGGAACGTTCCACCGGCTCTCTCCTCAAAGACTGAACATCAGGAGGGTCAGGATCACATCCAGACCCAGCACCGACAGCGACGCCACCACCACCGTCCGCGTCGTGGCCTGGGAAACCCCTTCAGGGGTCGGATTTGCCTGATAACCCTGCAGCAGCGCCACGAAGGTCACCGCGACACCGAACACCACGCTCTTGATCACCCCGTTGCCCACGTCGCTCCAGACGTCCACCCCACCCTGCATCTGACTCCAGAAAGCTCCCGAATCGATGCCGATCATGGGCAAAGCAACCACATAGCCACCGATCACCCCCACCGCGCTGAACACCGCTGCGAGCAGGGGCATGGCCATCACCCCCCCCCAGAACCGCGGGGCCAGTATGCGCTGCACAGGGTCAACAGCCATCATTTCCATGGCCGACAGCTGTTCGCCTGAGCGCATCAGGCCGATCTCCGCGGTCAGCGACGCCCCGGCCCGGCCGGCATACAGCAAAGCCGTCAGCACCGGCCCCAGTTCCCGCACCAGCGACAAGGTCACCAGCAGGCCCACGGCCTCAGCGGATCCGTACCGCTGCAGGGTGTTGTATCCCTGCAAGCCCAGCACGAATCCCACGAACAGGCCCGACACGGAAATGATGGCCAGCG
Organism: Pseudomonadota bacterium; assembly: GCA_023396625.1. Taxonomy (GTDB): domain Bacteria; phylum Pseudomonadota; class Gammaproteobacteria; order Burkholderiales; family Burkholderiaceae_C; genus JAEWVY01. The sequence goes on from JAEWVY010000243.1 coordinate 15,506, forward strand.
ACAGGTTGCCCAGAAAGAAAATCTGATCACGCACCAGCCCGAACCGCCGCAGACTGGTCCCTAACAGGACCATCAACCGCATCAGCAGCCGGGCGCCATGCCCCCAGTCGGCGAGCAGCCGCCGCGTGGCGAAACCGACGTCCGCAGGTGTGTACCAACTCATGGGCGGCTCCCACCGAAATCTTGTTCCTTCGACGGGCCTGGATAGTGGAATCGCACCGGTCCATCGCTCAATCCATTCACAAACTGCACCACCATCGGGTCCGTGGAATTGCGCACCTCCTCGGGCGTACCCTGTGCGGCAATTCGTCCGTTGGCCAGGATGATGACCTGGTCCGATATATGGAATGTTTCGGGGATTTCGTGCGACACCAGCAGACTCGTCATGCAAAGCGTGTCGTTCAACTGCCGGATCAGCCGTGCCGCCGTGCCCAGCGCAATCGGGTCCAGACCGGAGAAGGGTTCATCGTACATCACCAAATCCGGATCAAGCGCTATGGCCCGCGCCAGCGCGACCCGTCGGTTCATGCCCCCCGAGATCTGGGCCGGCATCAGGTCCCGGGCGCCCCGCAGTCCCACCGCGTCGAGCTTCATCAGCACAATGTCGCGAACCATGGACTCCGGCAGATCGGTGTGCTCGCGCAGCGGAAAGGCCACGTTGTCGAACACGCTGAGATCGGTGAACAGGGCGCCGAACTGGAACAACATGCCCATGCGGCGGCGGGCCGCATACAGCTGCGCCCGATCCATGGTTGTGACATCCTGGCCATCGAACAGCAACTCACCCTTCTGGGCCCGCTGCTGCCCGCCTATCAGGCGCAGCGTCGTGGTCTTGCCTCCCCCTGTTGCCCCCATCAGGGCCGTCACCTTGCCTCGCTGAACGGTGAGCGAAATATCGTCGAGGATGACCCGCTCCCCGTAGCCAAAGCTCAGGTTGCGCAGTTCGACAAGGGCGCTGGATGGCATGGGGTTCATAAATACGAAAGCCGGGCAGATGCCGGCTTTCGGATCATAAGGGATTCAGGAAAACCCTGAGTCCCCGAGACGCCCCCTGCTTTCAGCAGGGAAGGTTGCTTTGACCCATGAGAAACACGTCCACCGCGCGCGCCGCCTGGCGCCCCTCGCGGATGGCCCAGACCACCAGGCTCTGCCCACGGCGCATATCCCCTGCGGCAAACACCTTGGACACGTTGGTGGCATAGCCGCCCGTGAAGTCAGTGCTTGCTTTGGCGTTGCCGCGCGCGTCCTTGTCCACACCAAACGCCTCCAGCACCGTGGCCACCGGATGGACAAAGCCCATGGCCAGCAACACCAGGTCCGCCTTGTAGTCCTTCTCGGTGCCAGGGATCTCGACCAGCTTGCCGTCCTTGAATTCGACGTGCACCGTCTTGAGGCCCGTGACCTTGCCCTTGTCGCCAATGAAAGCCTTGGTGGAGATGGCGAATTCGCGCACGCAGCCTTCGTCGTGGCTGGAACTGGTGCGCAACTTGAGCGGCCAGTACGGCCAGGTCAGCGGGCGGTTTTCCTGCGCCGGCGGCTGGGGCATCACCTCGAACTGGGTCACGCTGGCGGCACCGTGACGGTTGCTGGTGCCCACGCAGTCGGAGCCGGTATCGCCGCCGCCGATCACGATCACGTGCTTGCCGTCGGCGCGCAACTGGCCCTTGAGCTTGTCACCCGCATTCACCTTGTTCTGTTGCGGCAGGAATTCCATCGCGAAGTGGATGCCGTCCAGCTCCCGCCCGGGCACGGGCAGATCGCGCGATTGCTCGGATCCGCCGGTGAGCAGCACGGCGTCGAAGTCCTTCTGCAACTGCTCGGCCGACACGGTTTCCTTGGCCCAGTTCGTGACCTTGGAACCTTCAGGCAGCTTACCCACGAGCACGCCGGTGCGCACCGTCACGCCCTCGGCCTCGAGCTGCTTGACGCGCCGGTCGATGTGCGACTTCTCCAGCTTGAAGTCGGGAATGCCGTAGCGCAGCAGGCCGCCCACGCGATCGTTCTTTTCGAACAGGGTCACGTCGTGCCCGGCGCGCGCCAATTGCTGCGCCGCCGCCAGGCCGGCCGGGCCGGCACCCACCACGGCCACCTTCTTGCCGGTCTTGTGCTTGGGCAGTTGCGGCTGCACCCAGCCCTCTTCCCAGGCGCGGTCGATGATGGCGTGCTCGATGGACTTGATGCCCACGGCGTCATCGTTGACGTTCAGCGTGCAGGCGGCCTCGCACGGCGCCGGACAGATGCGTCCCGTGAACTCCGGAAAGTTGTTGGTGGAATGCAGCACGGTGGCGGCGTTCTTCCAGTCGCCGCGATAGACCAGATCGTTGAAGTCCGGAATGATGTTGTTGATGGGGCAGCCGTTGTTGCAAAACGGCGTGCCGCAGTCCATGCAGCGCGCGGCCTGCAGCTTGGCCTGGCCCTCGTCCAGACCGACGACAAATTCCTTGTAGTGTTTCAGACGCTCGGCCACGGGCTTGTAGCCCTCTTCGATGCGCTCGTACTCCATGAAACCGGTGACTTTTCCCATGATGGCTTACCTCGTTGATGCTGGATGCCCCTTCCGGCGCCAGCCGGAAGGGGACGATACTTATTTCGCGACCGCTACCTTTTTGGGAGCAGCACCGGCTTTATCCGCCTTGCCTGCAGCCACGGTTTTCGCATGGATCTCGCCCAGCGCGCGCTTGTACTCGTTCGGGAACACCTTGATGAACCGGGTGCGCGACACGTCCCAGTTGTCCAGCAGTTCGCGTGCGCGCTTGCTGCCCGTCCAGCGGTTGTGCTCTTCCAGCAGCTTCTTGAGTTGCGCCTCGTCGGTCTGTCCACGGTGCCAGATGCCGCGGTCCACGCCGGCCTCCTGCTCGGCGGACGTGAGCAGCTTTTCCAGCGACACCATGGCCGTGTTGCAACGCTTGGCGAACTGACCGTCCTCGTCGTACACGTAGGCGATGCCCCCGCTCATGCCGGCGGCAAAGTTGCGCCCGGTCTTGCCCAGCACGACCACGGTGCCGCCGGTCATGTACTCGCAGCCGTGGTCGCCCGTGCCTTCCACGACGGCGGTGGCGCCGGACAGGCGCACGGCGAAACGCTCGCCGGCCACGCCGCTGAAGAAGGCCTCGCCGCTGGTGGCGCCGTACATCACGGTGTTGCCCACGATGGTGTTGCGCGTGGCCTCGCCTCGGAAGTCGATGCTGGGACGCACCACCACGCGGCCCCCGCTCAGGCCCTTGCCCGTGTAGTCGTTGGCGTCGCCAATCAGGTACAGGGTGATGCCGTTGGCCAGGAAGGCGCCAAACGACTGCCCGCCGGTGCCTTCAAGCTGGATGCGGATGGTGTCGTCCGGCAGCCCCTCGGGCCGCACCTTGGTCAGCGCGCCGGAGAGCATGGCGCCCAGCGAACGGTTCACGTTGCGCGCCACCTCCATGAACTTGACCTTTTCACCGCGCTCGATGGCCGCGCGCGACTTCTCGATGAGCACGTTGTCCAGGGACTTTTCCAGCCCGTGTTCCTGGCTGTCCACGTGGTAGCGCGGCACTTCCGGGCCGACCTGCGGCTGCGCGAACAGGCGGCCGAAGTCCAGCCCCCGCGCCTTCCAGTGCTCAAGGCCCTTCTTCATGTCGAGCAGGTCAGAGCGGCCAATCAGGTCGTCAAACTTGCGGATGCCCAGTTGCGCCATGATCTGGCGCACCTCCTCGGCCACGAAGAAGAAATAGTTCACCACGTGCTCAGGCTTGCCCGAAAACTTCTTGCGCAACACCGGATCCTGCGTGGCCACGCCCACGGGGCAGGTGTTGAGGTGGCACTTGCGCATCATGATGCAGCCCTCGACCACCAGGGGCGCGGTGGCGAAGCCGAATTCGTCGGCCCCCAGCAGCGCGCCGATGGCCACGTCGCGCCCGGTCTTCATCTGGCCGTCGGCCTGCACCCGGATGCGCCCGCGCAAGCGGTTGAGCACCAGGGTCTGCTGCGTTTCGGCCAGACCGATTTCCCAGGGGCTGCCCGCGTGCTTGATGGACGACCACGGCGACGCACCCGTGCCGCCGTCGTGGCCGGCGATCACCAGGTGGTCGCTCTTGCACTTGGCCACACCCGCGGCGATGGTGCCCACGCCGGTCTCGCTCACCAGTTTGACGCTGATGGACGAATGGGGCGCCACGTTCTTCAGGTCATGGATGAGCTGCGCCAGATCCTCGATGGAGTAGATGTCGTGGTGCGGCGGCGGCGAGATCAGGCCCACGCCCGGCACGGAGTGGCGCAGCCGGCCGATGTAGTCGGACACCTTGCCGCCGGGCAGTTGCCCGCCCTCGCCGGGCTTGGCGCCCTGGGCCATCTTGATCTGGATCTGGTCGGCACTGCTCAGGTACTCGGCCGTGACGCCAAAGCGCCCGGACGCGACCTGCTTGATGCGCGAACGCAGGGAGTCGCCGTCCTGCAGCGGCAAGTCCACCTCGACCACGTCCTCACCGATCACGCTCTTGAGCGATGCGCCCTGCTTGATCGGAATGCCCTTGAGCTCCTGGCGGTAACGCGCCGGGTCCTCTCCACCCTCGCCGGTGTTGCTCTTGCCGCCGATGCGGTTCATGGCCACGGCCAGCGTCGCATGCGCTTCGGTGCTGATGGAGCCCAGTGACATGGCGCCCGTGGCAAAGCGCTTGACGATCTCCTTGGCGGGCTCGACCTCGTCCACGGGGATGGCTTTGCTCGGATCGATCTTGAATTCGAACAGGCCGCGCAAGGTCATATGGCGACGGCTCTGGTCGTTGACGATCTGCGCGTATTCCTTGTAGGTGTTCCAATTGTTGGCACGCGTGCTGTGCTGCAGCTTGGCAATGGCGTCGGGCGTCCACATGTGCTCTTCGCCACGGGCGCGCCAGGCGTATTCGCCACCGGCGTCCAGCATGTGGGCCAGCACCGGGTCGTCGCCAAAGGCGGCGCGGTGCATGCGGATGGCTTCTTCCGCGATCTCGAACACGCCGATGCCCTCGACGCGGCTGGCGGTGCCGGTGAAATACTTGGCGACGGTGTCGCTGTTCAGGCCGATGGCCTCGAACAACTGCGCGCCGCAGTAGCTCATGTAGGTGGACACGCCCATCTTGGACATGATCTTGGACAGGCCCTTGCCGACCGCCTTGATGTAGTTGTAGATGGCCTTGTCCGCGCTCAGATCACCCGGCAAGTCCTTGTGCAACTCGGCCAGCGTTTCCATCGCCAGATACGGGTGCACGGCTTCGGCGCCGTAGCCGGCGAGCACGGCGAAGTGATGCACTTCGCGCGCGGTGCCGGTCTCCACCACCAGACCGGTGGTGGTGCGCAGCCCTTCGCGCACCAGATGCTGATGGATGGCCGACAACGCCAACAGTGCGGGAATCGCCACCTGCGTGGCACTGATGGCGCGATCGCTGATGATCAGGATGTTCTTGCCGCCCTTGATCGCGTCCACGGCCTCGGCGCACAGGGAGGCGAGCTTGGCCTCCACGCCCTCATGGCCCCAGGCCAGCGGATACGTGATGTCCAGCGTGTAGCTGCGGAACTTGCCCTGCGTCTGCTTCTCGATGTCGCGCAGCTTGGCCATGTCGGCAAAGTCCAGCACCGGCTGGCTGACCTCGAGCCGCATGGGCGGATTCACCTGATTGATGTCCAGCAGGTTGGGCTTGGGGCCGATGAAGGACACCAGCGACATCACGATGGCTTCGCGGATCGGGTCGATCGGCGGGTTCGTCACCTGTGCGAACAACTGCTTGAAGTAGTTGTACAGCGGCTTGTTCCGGCTGGACAGCACGGCCAGCGGGCTGTCGTTGCCCATGGAGCCGATGGCTTCCTCCCCGGCCTGCGCCATGGGCGCCAGCAGGAACTTCAGGTCTTCCTGGGTGGTCCCGAATGCCTGCTGACGGTCCAGCAGGCTGACGCCGTTGTCAGCACCGGCCTGCGCCGAGGCCACGTGGCACTGCGACACGTCGTCCAGACGGATGCGCAGGTTCTCGATCCACTGTTTGTAGGGCTTGCTGTTGGCCAGACCCGCCTTGAGTTCCTCGTCGTCGATCATGCGACCCTGTTCCAGGTCGATCAGGAACATCTTGCCCGGCTGCAGGCGCCACTTGCGCACGATCTTGTTTTCCGGCACCGGCAGCACGCCGGACTCGGAGCCCATGATGACCAGATCGTCATCGGTGATGCAGTAGCGCGAGGGGCGCAGGCCGTTGCGGTCCAGCGTGGCGCCGATCTGGCGACCATCCGTGAACACGATGGATGCCGGACCGTCCCAGGGCTCCAGCATGGCGGCGTGGTATTCGTAGAACGCGCGGCGACGCTCGTCCATCAATGTGTGCTGTTCCCAGGGCTCCGGAATCATCATCATCACGGCCTGGCTGATGGGGTAGCCGGCCATGGTGAGCAGCTCCAGGCAGTTGTCGAACGTGGCCGTATCGGACTGGTCGGCAAAGCTGATGGGGTAGAGCTTTTGCAGGTCGGCGCCCAGCACCGGGGAGGACATCACGCCTTCGCGCGCCTTCATCCAGTTGTAGTTGCCCTTGACCGTGTTGATTTCGCCGTTGTGCGCCACGTAGCGATAGGGATGCGCCAGCGGCCACTCGGGGAAGGTGTTCGTGGAAAAACGCTGGTGCACCAGGCCCAGCGCGGACACGCAGCGTTCATCTTCCAGGTCGCGGAAGTAGGTGCCCACCTGATCCGCCAGCAGCAAGCCCTTGTAGATGACCGTGCGGCTGGACATGCTGGGCACGTAGTACTCTTTGCTGTGCTTGAGCTTGAGGCGCTGGATGTTGGCGCTGGCGGTCTTGCGGATCACATACAGCTTGCGCTCCAGCGCGTCCTGCACGATCACGTCGCTGCCACGACCGATGAACACCTGGCGCAGGATCGGCTCCTTCTGCCGCACGGTGGGCGACATCGGCATGTCGCGGTTCACGGGCACGTCGCGCCAGCCCAGCAGCACCTGGCCTTCGAGCTTGATGGCGCGCTCCAGCTCCTGTTCGCAGGCCAGACGCGAGGCGTGTTCCTTGGGCAGGAAGATCATGCCCACGCCGTACTCGCCCGGAGGCGGCAGGGTCACGCCCTGCTTGGCCATCTCGTCGCGGTACAGCGTGTCGGGCAACTGGATCAGGATGCCCGCGCCATCGCCCATGAGCTTGTCGGCGCCCACGGCACCGCGGTGATCGAGGTTCTCCAGGATCTTCAGGGCGTTCTTGACGATATCGTGCGACTTGACGCCCTTGATATGCGCGACGAAGCCCACGCCACAGGCGTCGTGCTCGTTGGCGGGGTCATAGAGGCCGGAGAGTTGCAGTTCGGCCTGCTCGGTTGTCTTGGTCATGGCGCGCTCCTCTGAATTCACGGAATCAGGAAGCTTAGTGCAGCGCAGCAAAATCACCAAGAAAATAATTTAGGGTCAGATTCCTTTTTATTGCTGATTATTTTGAGAAAAATAAAATTGGGGACAGAACAAAATAAAGATTTTGCTGCCCATTCAATGATTCCCTTCGATTTCAAAGCAGTTTGGGGGGGCGTCCTGGGTTGGCGCGGGCAACGCGACGCGTGGTTCGCTTTTGCACTTCAGCGATAAATCCGGCGTCTCCCAGCGCCCAGCCTGCCAGAGTGGCATCCGTCAGCCGGGACTGCTCTGTTGTGCCGACACCCGCCTGCACCAGCGCGGCATAGGCCGCCTCCCGGGCAAATGGTGTGTTGCCCAAATGCCAAAACTGGTGATGCGGCGTGACCAGGGGGTCCGGTTTCAAGCCGACGTAATAGGCGTGACTGGACCAGGGGTATTCCCGTGCTGCGCTGACCAACCCTGCTCGCACCGGATTGAGATCAATGTAGACCATGCAGGCCAGCAGATAGCGCTCAGCCTGGATAACCGTGGACCGGTATCTCCCATCCCACAGCGTGCCTGTGCGATGCTGCGTGTCGTTGAAATAGCGCACATAACGCCGGCCCAGCGCCTGCATCATTTTTGACAGAGCGTTCGCCGTCTTTGGGGTCGCAAGCAAGTGAAAGTGATTGTCCATTAGCACATAGGCATGCACGACCACCTCGCATTGGGCGGCATGGTCAGCCAGCAGCGCCAACAGCATCTCGCGATCTGCCGCGCAGGCAAAGATGGGCTGCCCGTTGTTTCCCCGTTGAATCACATGATGAGGAAGACCAGGCAGGGTTAAACGGGGAAGGCGGGCCATTCAGAACTCCAAACGATCCATCACGTCATCATTCAGGCATACTCCATGGGCCATTACCGCATCACCTCTGAGGAGAACATGCCATGAAATACAGCACCGTCAGGCACATAAATTTCCCCGTGGTTCTGTTGCCCATACTTCTGGCCGGCTGCGTTGGTGGCGTCTACCACCAGCCTTACTATCCACCCGAACACCACCCCCGTCCACCCGCGCAAATTCAACCCTATACCCCGGCCAAGGCGTACGATCAGGAAACCGCCGAGCGCATCCGGCGGTATTTGGCCTCCGATCCGCGCGTGGGCGCCGAGACGTTGCTGGTGCGCGTCGAAGATGGCGTGGCCCTCCTCAGTGGCAATGCCAAAAGCCCTGAGGCCGCGACATTGGCCGTGAGAATGACCGAGCGTGTGCCCGGAGTGCGCAAGGTCATCAACACGATGAACGTTCATTGAGTGGGAAACGGGTATTGCCGAGTTCGGCAAGCCCGAACTCGGCGAGCAGTGCCCGCAGCCTCTCGGCCGCACTGTGCTTTCTGTGGCCGGTGAAACGGGCGATGATCAATTCATTCTTCATGCTGTGCTCCCAGCCCACCAGTTCCGTCACCGCCACCTGATAGCCGCTGGCCTCAAGGTATAGACAACGCAGCACATTCGTGAGTTGACTGCCTATTTCTCGGGTGTGCAAAGGATGACGCCAGAGTTCAGCCAACGGGGTACGCGCCAGGCTCAGAGCCTTGCCGGCATTCAGGGTCCGTGCCACTTCTGCCTGGCAACAAGGCACCAGCACCATGAAGCTCGCCTTTTTCTGCAGACCGAAGGCAATCGCATCGTCGGTCGCCGTATCGCAGGCATGCAAGGCAGTCACCACATCGATCCGGTCCGGCAGGACATCGGAACGGGATGCCTCAGCGACGGACTGATTGAGGAAACTCATCCGCCCGAAACCGAGCCGTTGTGCCAGCTCGCGTGACCGCTCCACCAACTCGGGACGGGTCTCTATGCCATAGATATGGCCCAGGCCCCTGGCCTTGAAGTACAAATCGTAAAGAATGAACCCAAGGTAGGACTTGCCCGCGCCATGATCGGCCAGCGTGATCCCGTTCTCTTTGACGGGCAATTCATCCAGCAGTTTTTCGATGAATTGAAACAGGTGATAGACCTGTTTGAGCTTGCGTCGTGAGTCCTGGTTCAGATGCCCTTCACGGGTGAGGATGTGCAGTTCCTTGAGCAACTCGACCGATTGGCCAGGTCGAATTTCCGAGTGGACGATGGGCCCCTTCCCCAACTGGGCTGACGTTCTTCTCATGTCGTGTGCTCCCCGCCACATGGAGGCTCCCCCGCCACATGGGGGCCGACGTCCAACGCGGCCCACCCCCTGGCCCCCAGGCGCCGCAACGTGGCCATGTTCGCCTCGTAGATCCGACTGGCATCGGGAAAAGCCTGAACGGCACGGTCGATGCTGTCTTCACGAATGAGGTGCAGGGTCGGGTAGGGTGCACGGTTGGTGGCATTGGCAATATCGTCAGGCACCGTTCCGGCAAACTGGAAACGGGGATGGAAGGCCGCGATCTGTAAGACCCCTTCGAGCCCCAGGCGAGACAGTACCGCGTCGGCCTGCGCCAGAAAGTCGTTGAAATCGAGAAAATCAGGAAAAGCCGCAGGCGCCACAAGCAGCGTGGTGTCGCGAACCGCGGCATCGATCGCCACCAGCGCACGCAGTTCCGC
>JAEWVY010000411.1 GCA_023396625.1 Pseudomonadota bacterium
ATGGAAGCAGAACACATCAACCAGATCGGCGCGCAACTCTCGGACCTGGGCGCCAGGACCGACGCTCTACGGGGGTATCTTTGACTACGATGCCAAATCGGAGAGGCTGAGAACCGTCAACGCCTGGCTCGAGGACCCGACGGTCTGGGACGACCCGAAGCGGGCGCAGGAACTGGGCAAGGAAAAAAAGGCGCTCGATGGCGTGGTGGTGACGCTGGATCACCTCACCCGGGAGCTGGCCGACAACCAGGAATTGTTCGAAATGAGCAAGGCCGAGGGCGACGAGGCCGGCCTGCTCACGATCGAGGCCGAGGCCGCCAAGCTGGCGCAGGACGTGGCCCAGCTCGAATTCCGCCGCATGTTCAACAACCCGGCCGACCCGCTCAACGCCTTCCTGGACATCCAGGCCGGCGCCGGTGGCACCGAGGCTTGCGATTGGGCCAGCATGCTGCTGCGCCAGTACCTGCGGTACGCGGAACGCAAGGGCTTCAAGGCCACGGTCGAGGACATCTCCGAAGGTGACACCGCCGGCATCAAGGGCGCCACCATCAAGATCGAGGGTGAATACGCGTTTGGCCTGCTGCGCACCGAGACCGGCGTGCACCGGCTGGTGCGCAAGAGTCCGTTCGATTCATCGGGTGGGCGCCATACCAGCTTCGCCAGTGTGTTCGTCTACCCCGAGGTCGACGACACGCTCGAGATCGACATCAATCCGGCCGACGTGCGGGTGGACACTTTCCGCGCCTCGGGCGCGGGCGGCCAGCACATCAACAAGACCGACTCGGCCGTGCGGCTGACGCACATTCCCACCGGCATCGTGGTGCAGTGCCAGGACGGCCGCAGCCAGCACAGCAACCGTGACACGGCCTGGAAGCGGCTGCGCTCGCGCCTGTACGACCACGAGATGCGCAAGCGCATGGAGGAGCAGCAGAAACTGGAGGACACCAAGACCGACGTGGGCTGGGGTCACCAGATCCGCAGCTACGTGCTGGACCAGAGTCGCATCAAGGATCTGCGCACGAATCACGAGACCTCGGCCACCCAGAAGGTGCTGGACGGCGATCTGGATCCATTCATCGAGGCCTCCCTCAAGCAAGGGGTGTAGACGTGACCCACCCTCAGGCTCCGCGCAACGCGTGTCTTTGCGTCAATTTCCTTGCGCTGCACCGCGCGCGTGGCCAGGCGAAGCTGGGCCCACGGCGTTGCCCGCGACAACTTTCCCTATTGCCGGCAGGCTTCACTGGAGATACCCATGCGTGAAGGACAGGACCACGTCACCCGGCGTGAAGACTACGCGCCCCCCGCGTTCTGGATCGACACCATTGAACTGGGTGTCGACCTCGATCCCGCCAAGACGCGCGTGCTCAACAAGATGCGGCTGCGCCGCAATCCAGAGGTTCCCGCGCAGCCACTGCGGCTCGACGGCGAGGAACTCAACTTGGCGCGCGTGCTCGTCAACGGCCAGGGGACGTCCTTCAAGCTGGAGGGCAGTCAGCTGGTGCTCGAGAACCTGCCGGAGGACGGCGCGTCCTTTGACCTGGAGATTTTCACCACCTGCGCCCCGGCGAAAAACACGAAGCTCATGGGTCTGTACGTGAGCAACGAGTCCTTCTTCACCCAGTGCGAGGCCGAGGGGTTTCGGCGCATCACCTATTTCCTCGACCGCCCGGACGTGATGGCCAGCTACACCGTGACACTGCGCGCCGACAAGGCCCGCTATCCGGTGCTGCTGTCCAACGGCAACCTGGTGGCGCAGGGGGATCTGGAGGACGGCCGACATTTCGCGACCTGGGTCGATCCGCACAGGAAACCCTGTTATCTGTTTGCGCTGGTGGCGGGCAAACTGGTGGCGCGCGAGCAGCGAATCGTTTCGCGCACGGGCCGCGAGCACTTGCTGCAGGTGTACGTGCGCCCGGGCGACCTGGACAAGACCGAGCACGCGCTGCGCTCCCTCATGGCCAGCGTGGCCTGGGATGAAGCCCGCTTCGGCCTGAGCCTGGACCTGGACCGCTTCATGGTCGTCGCCACCAGCGACTTCAACATGGGGGCGATGGAAAACAAGGGCCTGAACATCTTCAACACGCGCTACGTGCTGGCCAATCCGGCCACGGCGACCGATGTGGACTACGCGAACATCGAAAGTGTCGTGGGGCACGAGTACTTCCACAACTGGACCGGCAACCGCGTCACCTGCCGGGACTGGTTCCAGCTCTCGCTCAAGGAGGGCCTCACGGTTTTCCGCGACCAGGAGTTCAGCCAGGACATGGCTGGCGAGGCCTCGGCGCGCGCGGTGCGCCGCATCGAGGACGTGCGCGTGCTTCGCACCGTGCAGTTTCCCGAGGACGCGGGTCCAATGGCGCACGCGGTGCGGCCTGATCAGTATCTGGAAATCAATAATTTCTACACTGTCACGGTCTACGAAAAAGGCGCCGAGGTGGTGCGCATGATGCAAACCCTGGCGGCTGCACCCGGGGTGTCGGGCCGCGAGGGCTTTGCCCGTGGCATGAAACTCTATTTCGAGCGCCATGACGGCCATGCCGTGACCTGCGACGACTTTGCCCAGGCCATCGCCGACGCGAATCCGCAGTCGAAGCTGGCCGCGCTGCTGCCGCAGTTCAAGCGCTGGTACAGCCAGGCCGGCACGCCCCATGTGCGAGCCGAGGGGACGCACGACGCCGCGGCACGCACCTATACGCTCACGTTGTCGCAGAGCTGCGAGCCCACGCCGGGCCAGCCGGAAAAGGCCCCGTTCGTCATCCCGGTGGCTGTGGGGCTGCTTTCGGCCGACGGCCGGGCCCTGCCTCTGCAACTGTCGGGACAGGCGGGTGGCGAGGAGGACAGCGCGCTGCTGGTGTTGACCGAAGCGTCGGAGACATTCGTTTTCACGGGCATCGATGAACCCCCTGTGCCCTCGCTGTTGCGCGGCTTCAGCGCGCCGGTGGTGCTCGATGCCCATTACACGGACGCCCAGCTGCTGACCCTGCTGGCGCATGACAGCGACCCCTTCAACCGGTGGGAAGCTGCGCAGCAGCTCACGCTCAAGTGCGCGCTGGACTTCGTTCGTGGGCAGGCGCAGCCGGCCGAGGCCAAGGTGCTCGATGCCGCCTGTGTCGACGCGCTGCGCAGCGTGCTGCGCCACCCGGAACTGGACCCCGCCTTCAAGGATCTGGTGCTGACCCTGCCTTCGGAAACCTGGATCGCCGAGAAGCTCGACGTGGTGGATCCGCAGCGCGTGCACGCGGTTCGCGAGGCCATGCGTGAACAGCTTGCGCTGGCGTTGCATCACGACTGGGTCTGGGCCTGGGAAACGCATCATGACAATGGCGGTTTCCGCCCAGACGCCGCGTCCGCGGGTCGGCGGGCGCTCGCGGGACTGGCGCTGTCCATGCTCTGCCTGGCCGCGCGCCACACGGGCGACGTGGTCTGGCCGGGCAAGACCTACCAACGTGTGAAGGACGCGGACAACATGACCGACCGCTTCAACGCGCTGGGGGCGCTGGTCGGGAGCGGTCACAAGCTGGCGGGGCCGGCGTTGGACGGGTTCTATGCCTTGTTCCGCAACGAGCCGCTGGTCCTTGACAAATGGTTCAGCCTTCAGGCTGGCGCGCCTGACGTGCACGGCCAGGTGCTGCCCGTGGTGCGCCAGCTCATGGCGCATCCGGATTTCAATCTGCGCAATCCCAACCGGGCGCGCAGCGTGATCTTCAGCTACTGCAGCGCCAATCCGGGCGCCTTTCATCGGGCCGACGCGGCCGGCTACGTGTTCTGGAGCGAGCGCGTCATCGAACTCGACGCGATCAATCCGCAGGTGGCTGCGCGCCTGGCACGCGCGCTGGACCGCTGGAAGAAACTCGCCGAACCGTGGCGTACCGCCGCCCGCGAAGCGATTGCCCGGGTGGCAGCGCGTGCCGAATTGAGCAACGACGTCCGCGAAGTCGTGACCCGTGCGTTGGCCGATTGACCGGCCGGCGGAAACCAGGAGAAACAGCATGGCTCAACGCATCAGTCTCACGCGCTATCTGGTCGAGCAGCAGCGCGTCGACGGCCACATTCCGGCGCAACTTCGCCTTTTGATCGAAGTCGTCGCACGCGCTTGCAAGCGCATCAGCCAGTCGGTGAACAAGGGGGCTCTGGGTGGGGTTCTCGGCACGGCCGGCAGCGAGAACGTGCAGGGCGAAGTGCAGAAGAAGCTGGACATCATCGCCAACGAAGTGTTGATCGAGGCAAACGAATGGGGCGGCCACCTGGCCGCCATGGCCTCGGAGGAGATGGACGCGATCTATGTGGTCCCCAACCGCTATCCAAAAGGCGAATACCTGCTGCTGTTCGATCCGCTCGATGGTTCCAGCAACATCGACGTGAACGTCAGCATCGGCACGATTTTCAGCGTGCTGAAAATGCCCGAAGGCGACCGCGGCGTGGACGAAGGCGACTTTCTCCAGCCCGGGCGCCAGCAGGTGGCGGCGGGCTATTGCATTTATGGCCCGCAAACCACGCTGGTGCTCACCGTGGGCGATGGCGTGGCCATGTTCACACTGGATCGCGAGCAGGGCTCTTTTGTCCTGATCGAGGAAAACGTCCGGATTCCCGAGGACACAAAGGAATTCGCGATCAACATGAGCAACATGCGCCACTGGGACGAGCCCGTGAAGCGCTATATCGATGAATGCCTGCAGGGCGTGGACGGTCCGCGCGGCAAGGACTTCAACATGCGCTGGATCGCGAGCATGGTGGCGGACGTGCACCGCATCATGACGCGTGGCGGCGTTTTCATGTACCCCTGGGACAAACGTGAACCCAAGAAACCCGGCAAGCTGCGCCTGATGTACGAGGCCAACCCCATGAGCTGGCTCGTCGAGCAGGCTGGGGGGGCGGCCACCAATGGCCGCAAGCGCATTCTCGACATCCAGCCCACGCAGCTCCACGAACGCGTCAGTGTGATTCTTGGATCAAAAAATGAAGTCAACCGCGTGGTGAGCTACTACAACACGCTATAATTCTTGGCTATGCCGGTGTAGCTCAGTCGGTAGAGCAGCTCATTCGTAATGAGAAGGTCGGGTGTTCGATTCATCTCTCCGGCACCAAGTCAGTAAAAGAAACCCCGCTATCCAAAAGGTAGCGGGGTTTTTCTTTTTCCGTTCGATGTAAGGGCGGATGTAAGACGATTTCGGAGTCCCACCTCTGGGTCACGAGCGAAATTACCCCAAAAGGATTCAGCCCCGATACCTCTTTGTCCTCAGAGATCACCCGTTCGGGCCCCAGGGGACAGCACCCGAAGACATAGGGCATGTCCTCAGGGGCACCCGCGTTGTCCGCGCTGCCGAACTGTCAGGCAAGACCTACCTGGAAACCGAGGTCGATGTCGAAACCTATGTTGCCAAACTCAAGGCCGAACTGATGACGGCCATCCATGCCGGGCACAAGGCGCGGGTGCAGTAAAGCGCCAGGATGCGTGGAGTGAAATTTCCCGTTCGGGATAATTTGATGACTGCAATGCCTGAAATCAAAGAAATTTACCCATCGGGAAATTGCACTTGCGTCCCACGGTGCTGACCTCCATAATTTCCCGAACAGGAAATCAGGATGCAAGCTCTCATCATCACGCCCGTCAACACCCCTGAAGCCCTCGGCCGCGCTGTGCGCACCGCCCGCAAGCAGCTTGGCCTGACCCAGCCGCAGCTCGCGCTGTCCGCCGCCGTCGGGGTGCGCTTCATCGTCGAACTGGAAGCCGGCAAACCCACCTTGCGCCTGCAGAACATCCTGCGCGTCTTGAATGCCCTGGGTGGCTCGCTGGCCGTTGAGGGCCTGCCCACCTCGACCAGCCCGAACGAGGTCGCCTGACATGCCCCGGCAACTTGAAGTCTGGTTGTCCGGCATCCACGTCGGCACCCTCGCGCAGGTCGATGGTCGGCTGGCTTTCACTTATGCGTCCGACTGGCTGTCCAACAAGGCCGCTATGCCGCTGTCGCAATCCCTGCCGCTGCAGGCGGAGGCATTTGATGACCGTGCCACGCGCCCCTTCTTCGCCGGCCTGCTGCCCGAAGGCGCCAAGCGCAAGGGCGTGGCCCAGGCCCTGCACGTCTCCCGCCAGAACGACTTTGCCCTGCTGGACGGCATCGGCGGTGAATGCGCCGGCGCCGTCACGCTGCTGGAACCGGGCCAGACGCCCCTGCCCCTTGACGCGCCTGACGCCGTGCGCTGGCTCGACGCGGCGGAACTGGTGCGCACCATCGACGACATGCCCAGCCGCCCGATGCGGGCGGGCGACGCCGACCTGCGCCTGTCGCTGGCCGGTGCGCAAGACAAACTGCCCGTGGTGGCCGAGGGCGGGCGCATCGGCCTGCCGCGCTTTGGCACCCCCAGCACCCACATCCTCAAACCCGCCATCCCCGACATCGAAGCCAGCGTGCTGAACGAGGGCTTCTGCATGGCGCTGGCTGCCGCCCTGAAGCTCGACGTGGCTCCGGCCGCCGTCCACACCGTGGGGGAGGGCGGGGATGCCAGGCCGTACCTGCTGGTGGCGCGCTACGACCGCCAACACACCGCCAGCGGGCAACGCCAGCGCCTGCACCAGGAAGACTTCTGCCAAGCCCTGGGCGTGCCGCCGGAAACCAAGTACCAGAACGAAGGCGGCCCCGATCTGGCCCAGGCCTTTGCCCTGCTGCGCCAGGCCACCCGCCCACATCCTGAAACTGCTCGACTTCGTGGTTTTCAACGCCTTGATCGGCAACCACGACGCCCACGCCAAGAACTTCTCGCTGCTTTACGTCTCGCGCGGCACGGTGCTGGCCCCGCTGTACGACGCGCTGGCCACGGCCGTCTATCCCCGGCTCACCGACAAGATGGCCATGACGATCGGTGGCAAATACAAGTTCACCGAAGTGCAGGCCCGCCACTGGGAACGCTTCGCCCAGGACGCCGGCCTGTCGCCCGCGCAGGTGAAAAAACGCGTCCTCGACATCGCCCGGCGCCTGCCCGCCTTGGCGCAGGCCACCCTGGCCGCGTTCGAGGCCCAAGGTCACAGCCACCCCGTCTTGGGCCAGATCGTCGCCTTGATCGAATCGCGCTGCGCGCTCACCACCCACCGCCTGAACCAGCCGCCGGCCGGTGCCGACCCAGACCCCGCCGGTACAGCCGTGGATTGACTCACAAATCACTGTGAAAAAAGTAGCAAACAGTGACCATTCCACGCTGGAAATTGCCGGCTCTGATGCCTTAAACGGCCCCCAAGCTCCTCTTGTCGGGCGCAACAGCACTCGCGCAGGCGCCCGCACAGGCACTGCCCGCACCGCAGCGGCCGGACGCGCTGAGAACAGCGTAAAAACCATAGCTAACAATGACCATTCCACACTGGGATGTGCCACTTTTTAAGCATGAAAAAGTCCAACCTCAAGTCCTACGCCCCCCAGGCCCGCAAAGACTTCATCGCCGCAGTCACCACCCGTGCCAACCGGCTGGGCTTGTCTGACAAAGCGGGCACGCTGGAAGTCGTCCCCGCCCAGCCCCAGGGCGATGTCACCCTCATCGCCGGCCAGGCCTGGCCCGCCAAAGTGGCCGCCCAGCGCGAGCAGCTCATCACCCGCATGCGCCGCGAAGGCTTTGCCCACAACTGCGAGGCCGTGGCCTGTACCTGGATCAACCGCTTTGCCGCGCTGCGCTACATGGAGCTGCACGACGACCTGGGCCACCGGGCGCTGTCCAGCACCTCGGAGGGCGTGCCAGACAGCCGTGCGCAGGTGCCACGCTCAGGCGCAGGCCTACGGCATGCAACACCTTGTTGACGGTTCCCAAGGTGGGTGTTCGATTCATCTCTCCGGCACCACTTTGAAAGCCCCTGATTCGCAAGAGTCAGAGGCTTTTTCCTTGGGTGCGCTGTAGCTATTTCGTCACCGCGAACAGATGATCAAGGCGGGAGGCCGCAACCCGGAAGCCTTCCGGCGCTCCACGGTCAGCGCTCAAGGGCGTGGCTCGTGGCCCTGTGTGTCTGGCGCGCGAGACTCGACCGGTGACTGAAAAGTCATAGCAATGGAGGCCACCCGACCGCGCCAGACGGACTGCCACTGGCCGTCGATGTACCAGCCGACCTCCCCTTCGCTGGGGATCAGGACGCCTTGATGCCGGACGTAGTGGCGGAATTTGCCCTCCCAGGCGGCTTGCCGATACTCCCCGTCGAAGCGGCCCCAGCGGCCTGGCGTGTGGATGCCCGTGACTTCGTTGTCGGCATTGAAGCGGAATTCGAGTGACACGGTGGTGGTGCCATTCGCGAGTGTGGCAAGGGCTCGCGAGTCGTCGATGGCCTGCCAGCGCAGGCGGGGCGAGGGCAGCAGCGCCGTCGGATACCAGACCGCTTCGGCCAGGAATCTGTGCAGGGCGCCTGAATCCATTTCGAGGCCGCCAGACGCGGAAGCCACGGGGATGGCGGAGAGCAGGGTCACCTGGCCGGCGCCTTGTCCCTGCAACAGACTGTCTCTGACCCGGACGTGCAGCAGCGGCGCAACGGACACGCGGGCGTTCCACAAGAACTCCGAAGTGTCCGGTGAGATGACCTGTGTGGCCACAAAGGCTGACCAGCGGTCGATTCGGGGATCTGTGCGCAGCTGGCCTGTCTGCGTGTACGTGGCGAGCCGCAGGTTGCGGTGGTCGGCGGGTAGCACGTGGGCCAGATAGCGCCGCACAGGGGCCGGCAAACTGTCCAGGACTTGGGGGCCCGTCGTGGTCGAGAACGGCCGATGTGCCCTGGTGGTGAGGTCCGCAACCAGACGGGCCGTGCGGTCCGTCTGAAATGCGCATGCCAGCCAGAGCGTGCCCCCCAGGGCGAGCACGGCGATCAGCAGGCGCCTGGTCCAGATCCGCATCCGGCCACCCGTTCAGTCCGCCGCGTTGGCGATGCAGGGCATTGGGGACGCCCGTGTCATCCGCGAGGGTCGCTCCGGGCGGGTGGCGCCGAAGGGGGCCACCCGGTGCCGCGACGGTCCGCCGCCCTTTCGGGGCGCCGGGGACGAGGTTCCGTCACTTTTCGATCGCCAGCAACTCGACATCGAAGGTGAGGGTGGCATTGGGCGGCACCACACCACCGGCCCCACGGGAACCGTAGGCGGTGGCGGGCGGGCAGGTCAGGGTGGCCTTGCCACCGACCTTGATCTTCTGCAGGCCTTCGGTCCAGCAGGGAATCACCCGCTTGAGAGGAAAGGTCGCCGGACTGTTGCGCTGGTAGGAACTGTCGAACTCCTGGCCATCGGCCAGCGTGCCCCGATAGTGCACCTTCACCGCGTCAGCGGCGGTCGGGCTGGCGCCGGTGCCGGGGGTGGTGTGGACAATTTTCACCCCCGAGGGCAGGGTTTCGGTCGTGGCGGCCAGGGCGCTGGCGGTCAGAATGGGTGCGCACAGGAAGGCTGCGACGGTTTTCTTCATGGTTCTGAATCAGTTTCTATATGAAAAAGACCATTTCCCAGCGTGAAATGGTCTTCGTATGCTATGTTTTTTATATCATCCTGGCGCCGCTGCATCGGCGCCAGTGTCCCGGGCGCACGCTCAATCGCGCTCGCCGCCCAGGATACCGAGCAGGGCAAGCAGGCTCTGGAACACGTTGACCACGTCGAGGTAGAGCGCAAGCGTGGCACTGATGTAATTGGTTTCGCCACCATCGACGATCTGCTTGAGGTCATACAGCATGTAAGCACTGAAGACACCGATGGCCATGACGGAAATGACCATCATGCCCGCGGTGGAGCCGACGAACACGTTGATGATGCCGCCGACCATGATCGCCAGCGCGCCGACGAAGAGCCACTTGCCCAGGCCCGAGAGATCACGTTTGATGACCGAGGCCAGGCTGGCCATGACGAAAAACACGCCGGCGGTGCCGCCAAAGGCGGTCATGACCAGTTCGGTGCCGTTCTTGAAACCCAGCACCATGGCGATCAGGCGCGAGAGCATCAGGCCCATGAAGAAGGTGAACCCCAGCAGCACGGGCACGCCGGCAGCGGAATTCTTGGTCTTCTCGATGGCGAAAATGAAGCCGAAGGCGCCCCCGAGGAACACCACCAGACCGAGGCCGCCGGTCAGCGAGCGGGTGATGCCCGTCGCCACGCCAAGCCAGGCGCCCAGCACGGTGGGCAGCAGGCTCAGGGCCAGCAGCCAGTAGGTATTGCGCAGCACCTTGTGGCGCTGAACCAGCGCGCCAGTCTGGCCGTAGGCTGCGCCCTGACCCATGGTTTGCACTTGATCGTTCATTGCTTTGACTCCTTGCATTGCCGCGACAGGCGGCCCTCAAGTGTAGTGGACCCCGGGGTGGCGGGCGAGGTGTCCTGGCCCGGATTTCCCCAGGCCGCGTGGGGACAGCCGGGCGCGGGTTCCGCGAGGGGACGCGGGTACCACGGGGCGTGACGCTATGCTTGATGTTTTCTGAAACGGGACTCGCCATGAAGAACAAGTTTTTCCTCGAATCATCCGATGTCAAGGCCATTGCCGCCGCCGCGGAAGCCGAGGCGCTGAAGAACCAATGGGCCGTCACGATTGCCGTGGTCGACGATGGGGGGCATCTGCTGCACCTGCAGCGCCTGGATGGCGCCGCACCGATCACGGCCCACATCGCGCCAGCCAAGGCCCACACCGCGGCGGTCGGCCGGCGCGAAAGCAAGGTCTATGAAGACGTGATCAATGGCGGGCGCGTCTCATTTCTGAGCGCACCTGACCTCAAAGGCATGCTCGAAGGCGGCGTGCCGATCATGAAGGACGGCCAGTGCCTGGGCGCGGTGGGCGTCAGTGGCGTGAAATCGCCGGAAGATGCGCAAGTCGCCCGGGCAGGCCTTGCGGCGCTTGGCCTGTAGGGCCGCCGCCCGCCGGGGCTTATTTGGTCAGGATCAGCTTGCCCTGGCGCGTGGCCTGCAGGCGGTAGACCGCGCCGTTGTGGCTGATCTCGATGGTTTTCCGTCCTCGCAGCAAGGTGTCGCTGGGCAGGGGCCCGGCTGACGGCTGCGGGCGGACGGGGGGATCGGTCTGGCCCAGGGCCGGTCCTGCGGCCAGTGGCCGGGGAGCGGACGGGCTGGGGGCATCGTGCACGGCGCGGCTCCTTCTGGGCGACGGTCAGGGCCTGGGCTCCGTGACGAACCCGATCTTGCGCAGTCCAGCCTGCTGGGCCGCGGCGAGAGCCAGGGCCACGCGCTCGTAGGGC
Source organism: Pseudomonadota bacterium (assembly GCA_023396625.1). GTDB lineage: Bacteria > Pseudomonadota > Gammaproteobacteria > Burkholderiales > Burkholderiaceae_C > JAEWVY01. The sequence continues at coordinate 11,174 of JAEWVY010000411.1, forward strand.
ACGGCCTTGTCGCCGTGGATGTGCAGTTCGGGCTGGGGGTTCCGGGCCGACTGGGCTTTCAGCAGGGCGGGCAGGGCCTCGTCGCTGACGGGTGATTCGTTCCAGAAATAGGCGCCGTTGGCCCGCACGCTGAGACGAATGGTGTCGGGTTTGAGGGCCTCGCGCTCGCTGCTGGCACGAGGGAGGTCCACGTTCACCGCGTGTTTCATCACCGGCACGGTGATGATGAAAATGATGAGCAGCACCAGCATGACGTCCACCAGCGGTGTCATGTTGATTTCGTTCATGACCTCCTCGGTCTCGTCCTGGGTTCCGAACGCCATGGTCAGGCCTTTTTCATGGGCACGACCTTGCCGCCGGCACCGCTGACACGGGCGCCGGTGACCAGGTAGGCGTGCAGGTCGTGGGCGAAGCGGTTGAGCCGGGCCGTGATGGCCTTGTTGCCGCGCACCAGGGCGTTGTAGCCTAGCACGGCGGGAATGGCGACAGCCAGGCCCAGCGCGGTCATGATCAGCGCCTCGCCAATCGGCCCCGCCACCTTGTCGATGGTGGCCTGGCCGGCCGCGCCGATGCCCATGAGCGCGTGGTAGATGCCCCAGACCGTGCCGAACAGGCCGACGAAAGGCGCGGTAGAGCCCACCGATGCCAGGATTGCCAGGCCGGACTGCAACCGGGCCGTGCTGTCGTCGATCGAATTGCGCAGACCGCGGGTGATCCAGTCGCTCACGTCCAGTGATTCATGCAGTTCCACGCGGCTGGCGCCCCCCGGTGGACGGATGTGCGCGGCCGCCTCGCGCCCTTCCACGGCCAGCCGGTGAAAGGGATTGCCCTCGGGCGAGCCCAGCCGGGACAGGCCTTCGGCAAAGTCCGGGCTGTGCCAGAACGCCTCGACGCCCGCGGCCAGCTTCTTGAACCGGACGATGTCCAGCGCCTTGACCAGAATCACCATCCACGAGGCCAGCGACATGCCCAGCAACAGCAGGGCCACGCCACGGGTGACCCAGTCGCCCTGGCTCCAGACATTGACAAGGCCCATTTGCAGGCCGGCTTGAGACTCCATGGGAACTCCTGAGGCTAGTTATTCGAGGACGAAATGAATGGGCACGTTGAACCACATCGCTTCGGGGACACCGCCGCGCCTGCCGGGCGCGTAGCGCCACCGCAGCACCGTGGTCAGCGCCGCCTGGTCCAGCCGCTCGTAGCCGCTGGAGGTGTGGATCGAGGCCTCCCGGGCCGAGCCATCGACGTCGATGAGCACCCGGACCACGACCTTGCCCTGCTCGCCAAGGCGTTTGCTGAGTGCCGGGTAGGCGGGTTTGGGGTTGTTCAGGTAGTCGGCCTTGCTGGAAGGCAGTTCCACCCGTGGAGGGGCCGGTGGGGGGG
>JAEWVY010000298.1 GCA_023396625.1 Pseudomonadota bacterium
CACCTGGCGGGGGAACGTTCACCGTGCATCCGCTGGGCGGGTGTTGCATGGGGGATGACGCCACGCGCGGCGTGGTCGATGACTGCGGGCGGGTGTTCAGGTCCGCCGACGCGGGCAGCGGTTGCCATGCCGGCCTGTATGTGCTCGATGGCTCCATCGTGCCCACTTCGCTGGGCGCCAACCCGCTGCTGACGATCACGGCACTGGCGGAACGCGCCGTCGACGGGCTGCTGCAGAGTGACTTTTCAAAGCTGGCCAGGTCGCCTTCAACCGTGGCCCTGGCACAACCGCCGGCCATTGACAAGACCGGTCCTGCCGCCGTTCCCCGGAGCGTCCCGGTTCATTTTTCCGAAGCCATGCGCAGCCCGGCGTTTTTCTGGAAAGTGCCTGCGGACAAGCCGGGAAAAGTGCTTGAAGTCAATCATGAAGTGGCCTGCGACGCCTACCTCCTGCTGCATCTGCCGGTCAACAGCCTGGAAGCCTTCGCCGCCGACCCCCAGCACCGGATCGACATTCCAGGCCCGGGCCTCGGGTTGGCGGTCTTTGATGACGAAGTACTTTCGCCACGCTTGCGCCTGGACCGCAAGCCCTCGGAAAATTCAAATCCATCAGACCGACCCGACATGCTGGCCCATCTGAGCGTCGTGGGTGGCTCGGTGTGCCTGCTGCCGGTGGTCGCCGTGCCCTGGTGGCGGCGGTGCGGCCCGACGGTGCGCGCCTTTCTGACCTGGCTGAAAGAGCGCGGGGCCGAGGAGGCGTGGCGAAGGCTTTTCGCATGGCTTGCCCGGCACCAGGACCGTGACCATGGACCTGGACCATGGAAGCGCTTCATTTCCGTGCTCAAGCTGGCGTGCCACGCCAGCGAGGAACGGACCATGGAGTACCGCCTGAACCTGCGTGAAACCCTGCCGCAGGGGGCTGCGCCGCGCGAGTATGTGCTCGTGGGAACAAAACGCGTCGGCTATCCGGCCTCATGGTCGCAGTTGATCCGGGGCATCTGGCCTGGGCGAACGCTGGGCCGGACCAATGTCTGGCTCGCGTTTGGCCAGATGGACGTGACCCTCCATGAGGACGGTGGCCCGCTCGTGGGGTGGGGCACGCTGGCACTGGACATGATGGACATGACCCGCATGCATGCGCCGCAGCTCGGCATGCGCGTCAACACGCCGGACGCCCTGGTGGCGCTGGCCGGATACCCGCTCTGGATGTTCCGCTTGCTGCTCAAGACCCGGCTTTGGGATTTCCGACTGCCGGACTATCCTAAGTCGATTCCCGTGGAGCTTGATGAAAATGTGCCGGCTGTGCCGGCGGCGGACCGGGAATGGCCGACCCCATGGCCCCGGTTTCCGGGATTGCGCATCCGGGGCGTGGCGGAACCTGTCATGGCAGGCGAGGCAATTCCCCTGTTCGTTCGCCGGTCCCGCGAATCAGGCGTAAAAGATGTCGAACTGAGGCTCATCCGCTACCGGAATGTGCTCCGACACGAGCCGAGCGGGCGCCATGAGGGAGTACGGCAATTCAAGACGCTGCTGATGCTCAACGGGTTCGCCCAGTCGACCCTGGGATTTGTGCCCCAGGAACTGGCGCGCAATTTCGATGACCCCGAAAAAATCGACGAACCGGGCCTTGCCGAGTTTTTCTACGAACAGGGCTTCGATGTCTGGCTGTTTGACTACCGCACCAGCTCGATCCTCGATGCCTCGAAAAAGGCTTGCTCCATGGACGATATCGCCGAATTCGATATTCCTGAAGCGGTCAATCACATTCTCGACACGTTACGGAGAGAATGCCCCGGGACTGGGGAGGACGAGATCCAGATCTATGCCTATGCCCATTGCGTTGGCGCCGCTTCGCTGGCGATGTCGCTCCTGGGAGGCTATCTGCACTACAAGGACAAGGCCTACGGCAGGTTGGCCGGTGTGACGTTTTCACAGATGCAGGCCTTCCTGGTGGGCGGCAGGACGGCACAGATGCGTCTGCAGGTGGGGGGCATTCTGCGCGATGCGCTGGGCATCGAGTACCTGCGTCTGTCGGCCGCCGAGCGGCAGCCAACCGTGCTGGAATCGATTCTGGACCGGCTGTTCGCCAGCCTGCCGGTGGACCCCGGCGAACACTGCCCGCATGAGTTCGACCGATTCAAGCCACGCCCGGGCATTTGCACCTGCAAGCGGATGAGCGGCACCATTTCGCGCCTGCTCAAGCATGACCGGATCAAGGAGGCGACCCATGACCGACTGGCGGTTTACTTCGGCCGCGCCAACACCAGCCTGCTGGTGCACGGCGGGCGCTGCGTCGCGAGCGAACGCCTGGTGAACGCGGATGGACAGAACGTCTATGTGACGGACGAAAACATCCGGCGTTATCTGCATCTGCCGGTGGCCATCCTGCATGGCGATGAAAACGCGTTGTTCGATGTCGAGTCGGCACATCGCACGCTGGCGCAACTTGGCAGGGTCAACGCCGACCTCAGGCCGCGGGGCATCATTGCCAAGGGCTTTGCGCACTTCGACTGCACCGTCGGCCATGGCCCCGACATGCACGAGCAAATCCTCGGCCCGATGCGGCATTTTTATGAGGTGGCCTGGGAGTGGAACAACGGCGCGGACGTGGATCCTGCCGAGCCCGAACCGAGACCCGGGTCCGAACGTGCCCCGGCCGCGAACCCAGCGCCTGTCCCGGCGTATCGTCGCAGTCATGCGCGGATGCCGTTGGCGGGGCCGGTGATCGGATGGACACGCCGGAAATCCGGCGAAGGCCCTCCCGGGCATGTCGTGCGCGTCTGGATTGAGGTGGACGAAACCCAGGCGGACAGGGCCTGTGCCGTGGCGACGCGGGTCGGCGCAAGTGGTCCGGCGAGGTTGTGGGACGTGCGGCGCATTCCGTTGAACTCCGGTTGGGGTGGAGCACCGCCTCAGCTGGACGAATGGGCGAACGCGAGGCCACCGTCCGGGGAGCCCTATGTCGCCATTGGCGTCGCCGACGTGGAAATCCTGGACAGCCAACTGGCGGACAAGCGGCCTTTGATCATCACGATGTTCAGCGTGCACGAGTTCGATTCTCAGGTGGCCGCCGTTCCGCCCCCCGGGGCACGCCGTTCGATCGCCCCGCCGATCACCCCGGAGGAATTTCGAGGCCTCCTTCGCGATGGGAAAATCCCGCTCGGCGGCCCTATTCCCGGCTCGCGGACGGGCCAATTTTCGCGAAGTGCGTTATTCGGGGTGAACTTGGCGGGCGGGCGGCTTTTCCCGGGAGAAGGCGAAATTCCTGAACCTGAGGTCCACGACCTGATCGAGGTCATGAACCGGGAACAGTCCTTGGGCGTCGCCCGGGCGCTTCAAGCCGACCCGCGGACTTTGTCGCGAAAGGTCCGACTGGAGCCCTTGACGGCGGGGTACGTGGCCGCCGCCATGGTGCACAAGCCGGCCTTCTTGCGCGGGTCGGCGCCTTTCGAGTTGCGATTCGTTGCCTCGTGCTGCCGCTACCCTGGCCTCGGTTTCGAGCGCGACCGCGCGGACGCCAGCTTGATGGCGATTGCAGGGAAAATGGAGTCGGGGCATATCTCGCCGCAGTTCATGCTGATGCTGGGCGACCAGATCTACGCCGATGCCACGGCCGGCCTGATGGACAGTCCCTCAGCCATCGAGAAAGTGATGCTCGCGACCCGTCGAGCATACGCCTCGGGCGGGTTTCGGGCGCTCACGTCCCGGCTGCCAACCTACATGGTGATCGATGACCATGAAATTTCCGACAACTGGTCGATCGATGAGTTGAACTACCGCGACGGGTTCGAGCAGGCAAGGGGAGCCGCGCTTCGTTTGCGCGACACGGCTTTTTCGACCTTCGCCGCGTACCAGTGGGCTCATTCTCCGGGCAATGTCGCGGCGCCTGGCTTCAATTACCGGTTCGAAGGACCTGGCAGTTCGTTTTTTGTCCTGGACACCAGGTCGAACCGCCGGCGCTACGGGGCAGTGCCGGCGGTCTGCAGTCAGGCGCAGCTGGCCGCCCTTGGGGACTGGCTGAATCAACGTCCGGACGAGGTCAAGTTCATCGTGACCGGGTCGGTGGTCGTTCCTGGCCTGCGCGAGCACCAGAGGCCGGAAGGCGTTCCAGCCCGCGAGGCCGACACCTGGCAACTGGCGCCGGATCAGCGCAGGCAATTGCTGGCGCTGGTGGGGACTTGCAAGTCGCGGGATGTGGTGTTCATCTCGGGCGACTATCACTGCAGCGCCATTTCCACGCTCTCGTTCACCAGTGGCCGTACCGCTTACGCTGTAGTCACACCGCCCCTCTATGCTCCCATTCCTGCGGCAAACGTCCATCCCCGGGAAATCCTGCCTGTCGAGGATATTCACCTGGAAGGCGGCGCAATGGTGACGGCCCGCACAGAGGTCCACGCAGGCCTGGGTTTCGCCGAAATGATGCTGCGTCAGTCAGGTGGTGAAAAATGGCTGTGTGTGAATCTGCACCATTTCGAATTGGATGTTCCCGGAGTCGCGGCGCGGCGTTTCGTGTCCAGGCATCTGGCGTTGGCAGGGCCAGGTTGATATTTGGTGCCGGCAAAGGGGGTGGAGTGCCTTTGCCGGCGATGGGCTTCACCGTATCGCGCCCATCACTTCTTTTCGATCACGACCACTTCACCGGTGACGTAGCTTTTGTAATAGAGCGTGTCGCCGCTGACCCGGACTTCGGCGCAGCCCGAAGGGAAACGGCCCACATACTCCACGCAGACACGGCCGTCTTCGGTGCGCCATTTGCCGTTGTCCCGCGCGCCATTGCTGATGTCGGCAAACGCGTAGCCCGAGGATTGGTATTCCAGCCGCCAGCCCGTGCCATTCGTCAGTTTGGCGGTGAACACCTGGCCCCGGAGGCGCTCAGCCAGGGCGCTGGCTTCGGGGGCCTTGGCGTCGGGTGGGAAGGCCGTGGGGAATGTGCCGGACGGCTGGGATTGTGCGTGGGCGGCTGCGCAGCATAGGGCAGCGATGAAGAAAAATTGCCTGATCATTTGCGACTCCTGTGGGTGAAAAAAATGGCGCGGAAGGTTTCCCCTCCTTCCGCGCCGAAGACCCTGATGTGTGACAGACTGGGTGATGCTGCGGCCTGGCACTCGCTTGCCATGGGTCTGGCAGGAGCAAGGGGAAGGACCCGTGGCCTTCCCCCTGCAGCCGGACATGGACAAGCCGGTAAGCCGGGTTGACCGTCAGTTGTAGCTATGGACGCTGCGGATGACGTTGCCGTTGCGGTTCACGTAGCTGAAAGTGATTTCCGCGTAGGTTGGCACGAGCAGCGCGGGTGCGGGCACGGGAATGTCCACTGTGTACGAGGTCGCCAGGGGACCGGGGTGGCTCACTTGGATCTGGCGGCTGGCGGGCCAGACGCCTGCCTGCCCGGATTCGAAGAACCAGGTGTTGCGAAGCGCCAGGGCGCCGCCGCCGGACAGGGCGGCTGGCGCCGTCCAGATCACGTCGCTGGAGATCGCGGCCCGGTCGCGGATGGCGGCGGCAATTTCAGCCGGCGTTTTGGTGCTCGACGCCAAGTGCGCGAATTTGTCGACCAGCGGGCCAGAGCTGGCCAGTGCCGCGGCGCTCAGAGGCAGGCTGCGCAGGGTGGTGGTGTAGCTTGCGATGGGGGTCTTTCCCTCATGGCCGTTGACGGTTTTCCAGCCGTCGTCGGCATAGACGTTAACGGTGTACACGTCGCCGGCCTGGATCTTCAGGAAGGCGAAAGAGGCGTCCACTGTGGCGCCGGAAGCGTGAGTTCTGGACCCAAATGTGTTGCCAAGTGCACCGTTTGCCGCGCAATCTGCCGCGCCGGCGGGGGCGTAGTTGTTGCCGGTCGCGTTGGAGCAAATTCTGAATTCGTCGGTGTCGAGCCAGTCGACATAGTTGCCGCGTTTGCCCGCGAATTCCGCCGCGTCACGCAGCAGGCGCGGGGAAATCAGCTTCAAGGTGCCCGGCGTTCCGGTGGCGTGCGAATCGACGCTGATGTCCATGCCCAGACCGGGCCCGGTGATCGTGGCGTAGGTGGCCACTTTGGCGAAGTCCCTGATCCCGAGGCTAAGGTATTTGCGATAGACCACGGCCGGACTTATGGGCAGGCCGGTGGCCAGGTCCGTGCGCTCCATGCGTTCGTTGACCGCCTCGAACTGGACGGCGACCACGTGGCGGTTGCCGTAGAACCGCCACTCGGTCTTGCTGTCGGGCGTGGGGCACCTGCTGCCATCGGCCAGTGTCGCATCCGATGAGCTGCCCGAAATGAGGGTGGCGTCGGGCTCGGCGCTCGACGGGCTCACGTACTT
>JAEWVY010000005.1 GCA_023396625.1 Pseudomonadota bacterium
CCAGGTTCCAAGACCTGCGAGGTGGCCATCCACGCGGTGTGCGATCTGCTGATTTCCCGGTAATGCGAAGGAGCCATCATGAAAAAGTTCATCAATCACGTGGATACGCTGCTTCAGGAGGCCTTGAGCGGCCTGCAGGACGCCCATGAGGACATCCTGTCGGTGCAGTTCGAGCCCACCTTCGTCCAGCGCAGAACACCGGCCCAGGGCAAGGTCGCGCTGATCTCGGGTGGCGGATCCGGCCATGAACCCCTGCATGCGGGATTCGTCGGCCGGGGCATGCTCGATGCGGCTTGCCCTGGCCAGGTGTTCACGTCGCCGACGCCGGACCAGATGCTGGCTGCCGCCACCGCCGTGCAGGGAGGGGCCGGCGTGCTGTTCATCGTCAAGAACTATGCAGGAGACACGATGAACTTCCAGATGGCGGCCGAAATGCTGGATCTGGAGAATGCCACCATCATCGTCAATGACGATGTGGCGGTCGAAGACTCCACCTACACCACGGGCCGTCGCGGTGTGGCGGGCACCTTGATCGTCGAAAAAATCGTGGGTGCCGCGGCCGAGGAGGGACGTGACCTGCAGGCCTGCAAGGCGCTCGGAGACCGGGTGAACCGTGCCACGGCGTCCATGGGCGTCGCGTTGACCAGTTGCACGGTGCCTGCGGCGGGGCGGGCGACCTTCGATATCGGGCCCGACGAGATGGAGTTCGGCGTCGGCATCCACGGCGAACCCGGCCGCCGCAGAGAGGCCATCCGTCCGGCCCAGTCGATCGTGGACGAGCTGCTCGACAACATCCTGAGGGATTTGAAACCCGGACCCGACGCGCGGGTGCTGCTGCACGTCAACGGCTTCGGCGGCACGCCGTCCATGGAGCTGTACCTGCTCAACCATGGCGCGCGCAGGACACTGGCGCAGCGGGGCATCCGCGTGGTCCGTTCGCTGGTGGGCAATTACACGACGGCACTGGAAATGGCCGGCGCCTCGCTGACGGTGACGGTGCTCGACGACGAGCTGCTGCGTCTCTGGGACGCTCCCGTGCGCACGGCGGCCCTGCACTGGGGGTGAGTTTCGCCGGCGGCGGGGCAGGATTCGAATGAAAATCCTGCCTTTCCAGCGTCAGATGGTCATTTGATGCTATAAAAAAAGGCCCGCACTTGCGGGCCTTTGGCTTGGTGTCCAGCCGGGATGGGGGATCAGCCCCCGTGGAATTTCACCACCAGCGGCACGATCAGCAGCGCCACGATGTTGATGATCTTGATCAGCGGGTTGACGGCGGGGCCGGCGGTGTCCTTGTAGGGGTCGCCCACGGTGTCACCGGTCACGGCCGCCTTGTGCGCCTCGCTGCCCTTGCCGCCGAAATGGCCGTCCTCGATGTATTTCTTGGCGTTGTCCCAGGCGCCGCCACCGGTGCACATGGAAATGGCCACGAACAGGCCGGTGACGATGGTGCCCATCAGCAGCCCGCCCAGCGCCTTCGGCCCGAGCACGAGCCCCACCACGATGGGCGCGACCACGGGCAGCAAGCTGGGGATGACCATCTCCTTGATGGCGGCCGTGGTCAGCATGTCCACCGCCTTCCCGTATTCGGGCTTGGCCGTGCCTTCCATGATGCCCTTGATGGTGCTGAACTGGCGGCGCACTTCCACCACCACGCTGCCGGCGGCGCGGCCGACCGCTTCCATCGCCATGGCGCCGAAGAGGTAGGGAATCAGGCCGCCGATGAACAGCCCCACGATGACCATCGGGTCGCTCAGGTTGAAGCTGATGGCTTGACCGAGGCCTTCGAGTTTGTGGGTGTAGTCGGCGAAAAGCACCAGCGCGGCCAGGCCGGCGGAGCCGATGGCGTAGCCCTTGGTCACGGCCTTGGTGGTGTTGCCCACGGCGTCGAGCGGGTCGGTGATGTCGCGCACGCTGGAGGGCAGCTCGGACATTTCGGCGATGCCGCCGGCGTTGTCGGTGATGGGGCCGTAGGCGTCCAGCGCCACCACGATGCCGGCCATGCTCAGCATGGAGGTGGCCGCCACGGCGATGCCATAGAGACCCGCCAGGCTGTAGGAGATGACGATGGCGACGCAGACAAACACGACCGGCCATGCCGTCGAGCGCATCGAAACCCCCAGGCCGGCGATGATGTTGGTGCCATGGCCCGTGGTGGACGCCTGCGCGATGTGCTGCACGGGCTTGTACTGCGTGCCGGTGTAGAACTCCGTGATCCACACCAGCGCGGCGGTCAGCACCAGCCCCACGGCCGTGGCGCCGAACAGCTTCATCTGCGCGCCGCTGCCGCCCAGGGCGTTGTCGGGAATGATCCACGAGGTCACGAAGTAGAACGCCACCAGGGACAGCGCGCCCGCGATGGCCAGACCCTTGTAGAGCGCCGGCATCACGTTCTTCATGCCCGGGGAGGCCTTGACGAAGAAGCAGCCAACGATGGAGGCGATGATCGACACGGCGCCCAGCGCCAGCGGGTAGGCCACGGCGTTGGCCGGTGCGGCGGACACCATCAGCGCGCCCAGCACCATGGTGGCGATCAGCGTCACCGCGTAGGTCTCGAACAGGTCGGCGGCCATGCCGGCGCAGTCGCCCACGTTGTCGCCCACGTTGTCGGCGATCACCGCCGGGTTGCGCGGATCGTCTTCCGGAATGCCGGCTTCCACCTTGCCCACGAGGTCGGCGCCCACGTCCGCGCCCTTGGTGAAAATGCCGCCGCCCAGACGGGCGAAGATCGAGATCAGCGAGGAGCCGAACGCGAAGCCGATCAGCGGGTTCAGCAGCTCGGCGAGCTTGCCTTCGGCGCCCGCGGATCCGGCGAGGAACCAGTAAAAGCCCGTCACGCCCAGCAGACCCAGGCCGACGACCAGCATGCCGGTGATGGCGCCGCCGCGAAAGGCCACGTCCAGCGCCGGGCCGATCCCCTTGGTGGCGGCCTGCGCGGTGCGCACGTTGGCACGAACCGAGACGTTCATGCCGATGAAGCCGCAGGCGCCCGAAAGCACCGCGCCGATCACGAAGCCGATGGCCGTCTTGCCATCGAGAAACACACCGATCAGCACGGCCAGGACGACGCCGACGATGGCGATGGTCTTGTACTGTCGCGCCAGATAGGCTGCCGCGCCGGCCTGGATGGCGGCGGCGATATCCTGCATGCGGGTGTTGCCCGCGTCCTGGGAAAGAATCCACCCGCGGGCCCAGATGCCGTACGCCACGGCGACCAGTCCGCAAACGAGCGCCAGAATCAGCGCTGAGTTGCCTGTCATGAATAACTCCTCGGTTCGTTGTTTCGCTTGGAGGGGGTTCAACGCTTTGGAGGAACCCCCGCTGCGTTGCTTCCTCGCTCCCGATCGGAGGAGTCGATTGGCCAACGCGGGCAATTTACCCTGAAACCGTGACAAATCGGCGGCCCGCAAGGCCGGTGAAAGTAAAATCAGGGTTAATCCTAGGCTTCGTGGCCTTTCTCTGATCCAACGCAAACCTGCAAAGACGACGCAACATGTCCCTTGACAACGTGACACCCGGTTCCAACGCCCCCGACACCTTCAACGTGATCATCGAAATTCCGATGAATGCGGACCCGATCAAGTACGAGGTCGACAAGGCCACGGGCGCCATCTTCGTGGACCGTTTCATGAGCACGTCCATGCACTACCCCAGCAACTACGGCTACGTGCCCAAGACGCTGAGCGGTGACGGCGACCCGGTGGACGTGCTGGTGATCACGCCGGTGCCCCTGATCCCGGGCGTGGTGGTGACCTGCCGTGCCATCGGCATCCTGAAAATGCAGGACGAAGCCGGTGAAGATGGCAAGGTGCTGGCCGTGCCGACCAGCAAGATCTTGTCGCTCTACGACCGCTGGCAGAAGCCCGAGGACCTGAGCCCCGCCCGCCTGAAGACCATTGCCCACTTCTTCGAGCATTACAAGGATCTCGAAGAAGGCAAATGGGTCAAGGTGCTGGGCTGGGAAGGCCCCGAAGCGGCCCGCAAGGAGATCGCCGACGGCATCGCCAGTTACAACCTGGCAAACCGCTGAATTCAAGAAAAATTGCCCTGTTCCCAGCGTCATATGGTTATATAACGCTATAAATAAAATAGCGTCCGTCCGGCGAATCCCGGCGGACGCTTGGGTTTTCGGGCGGCCGGGGCCGTCGCTGGTCAGCGGGCCGAGTTCGGGAACAGCAGGCCCATCAGGCCACGCTGGCGTTCGAAGGGGCGCCAGGCGCCTTCCGGCTGCGCCAGCCGGTCCGCCAGGGCCCACAGGGCGCTCGGGTTCATGCCCAAACCCAGATGGCTGGCGACGACCTCGATATTTTCGGTCGCCGGGTTGGCCACGCTGGGCGCCTGCACACTGCCTTGCCAGGCGACGATGCCGTCGGTCCGTGAGTAGATGCTGGTGGTCGGCACCGGCGGGGCAACGGGCAGGTTGAAACGGTGAATTTCGGCTTCGATGTCGCGCCCGCTGGTGAGCCTGAACAGCCGCCAGGCATGGGTGCTTTCGGGGGCGCCGGAAAACGGCGTGCCCAGCGTGATCACCGAGCGGACCCGCTCGGGATGGAGCTTGGCGAGTTCGCGCGCATAGATGCCGCCGAGACTCCAGCCGATCAGGCTGAGCTTGCGTCCCGTGGCGGCGAAAATTTCCGCGATCTGGTGTGCGGCGGTTTCGAGCACGCCGGCGCGGGGCCCGAAGTTGTGGCCCTGGTTCCATCCCTCCACCTGGTAATTGCGGCTGGCCAGGTAACTGCGAAGGGGCAGGGTGGAGTGATCGCTGGCCGACAGGCCCGGAAAGACGATGACGGGATGGCCGTCGCCAGCGGGCGCTCGCTGGAGCAAGGGCCAGGCGGGCAACAGGGCACCAAGTTCCCAGGGGGCGCGAAATTCCAGGGCCAGCAGCCAAGGGCTGGGGGGCGGGCCTTGATGACGGGCGGGCGCCGAGAGGTCGTTTTGGATCCGTTGGGCTGAAAAGTCGGGCATGGAGGAACTTTTGGATGGCGGCATGGTGCTTATCGAGGGGGTGTCCGGACGGCCCGTCGGGCGTCGCCAGATGCGGGGGCCTTTTTGGCACGAGGGCGCTGTGGGTCCGCGCCCGCTGGCACGGTCCGGGGCCGAGGCCGGGGGCCTGATCCCGCAGCGTTCTTGGCGGCCGTGTCCGTGGCGACGGGGGGCGAAGACCACAACGCGCGTGCCTGCTCGAAGGCCAGATGCAGGCCGTCGGTCAGTTCCCGCAGGTCGGGGACGGCCTCGCTGGCGGCCACCATGCCGAAATCCACATGGCCGGCGTAGGTCTGCACCGTGATGTTGAGGGCCAGCCCATGGGTCACGATGCTCACCGGATAGTAGGTCAGCATGCGTGCGCCGGCCAGGTACAGCGGGACCTGGGGGCCCGGCACGTTGCTGATGACGAGGTTGGCCAGCATGGGCAGGTGCCGGTCGAGGCCGGTGGCGCCGTACACTTTGTAGGCTGCCCGGGCCACGCCGCCGACGAGCCACGGCGCCAGCAGGGACGGGTAGTCGGTCGGCAGGACATTCCGAACCCGGCCCAGCGCACCCTTGACCCGCCCTGTGGACGCCTGGATGGCCCGCATGCGCGCCAGCGGGTCGGCCAGGTGTGTGCCCAGGGTCGCCAGCGCCATGCTGGCCTGGGTGTTGAGCTCGCTGTTGCCCTCCTGGCGCAGGCTGATGGGCATCGCGGCGACGAGCGATTTCGCGGGGATGCCGCCGTGCGCCGGCAGATAGGTCCGCAGCGCCGTCGCGCAGAGCCACAGCACCAGGTCGTTGAAGCTGCCACCCGCGTCCTGGGCCAGGGCGCGGCATTCCGCGAAAGGCAAACTTGCCGTGGCCAGGTTTCGCTGGGCCGAGATGGCCGTGTTGAACAGGGTTTTCGGCGCCAGTCCCATCGGGGCGCGAACGCTGCCGGTCGGGGCGCCGGTTTCCAGGGAAGGACCGAAAACCTGCTGCTTCAGTGCGGCCCCGAGCGAGCTGGCGGCTGTCGGCAGGGCGCGGGCCAGCCGGAAATACTGGGAGAAGGAGCTGGACACCACTTCGCCG
>JAEWVY010000059.1 GCA_023396625.1 Pseudomonadota bacterium
CCTGGCGTCTGGCCCAGGTGGCGCAGAACATGCCGGAGACGGACGAAAGCGCCACCGATTTCGTGCTGGCCGGCGACACCCGCCTGACCGGGCTCAAGGCAGCGCTCGCGGCGGCCGAGGCCGCACATGATGCCGGGACAGACGATGGCATGGCCATGGCCCAGCTCTACACCGACCTGGCCGACGCGGGCGAGCACGATGCCGTGCCCCGGGCTCAGGCGCTGATTCTGGGGCTGGGGTTTCGTCGTGACGAGCTGGAGCAGCCGGTCAACAGTTTTTCGGGCGGCTGGCGCATGCGCCTGCAACTGGCCCGCGCGCTGATGTGCCCCAGCGACCTGCTGCTGCTCGACGAACCCACCAACCACCTGGACCTCGACGCCCTGGTGTGGCTGGAAGCCTGGCTCAAGCGCTACAGCGGCACGATGATCGTCATCAGCCACGACCGGGAGTTCCTCGACGCGGTCACCAACGTCACCCTGCACATCGCCAACGCCCAGCTCACGCGCTACGGGGGCAACTACAGCAAGTTTGAGGAACTTCGCGCGCAGCAGATGGCGCTGCAGCAGGCGGCCTATTCCCGGCAGCAGGAGAAAATCGCCCACCTGCAGAAGTTCATCGACCGCTTCAAGGCCAAGGCCAGCAAGGCCCGACAGGCACAAAGCCGGGTCAAGGCTCTGGAGCGCATGGAAAAGGTCGCGCCCCTGTTGGCCGAGGCCGATTTCACATTCGAGTTCAAGGCACCGGCCAATCTGCCCAATCCGATGCTCGCCATCACCGACGCGGCATTCGGCTACCTCGTCGACGGCCAGCCCCGGACCATCCTGCGCGGCGTCAACCGCTCGGTGATGGCGGGTCAGCGCATCGGCATTCTGGGCGCCAACGGCCAGGGCAAGTCGACGCTGGTCAAGACCATCGCCCGCGAGATGAAGCCGCTGGCCGGGACCGTGACCGAGGGCAAGGGCCTGTCCATCGGTTATTTCGCGCAGCAGGAACTCGACGTGCTGCGCCCGCAGGACAACCCACTGGAGCACCTGGTTCGCCTGGCCAGGGAACTCGGCACGGCCGTGCGGGAACCGAGCCGCGAGCAGGATCTGCGCAACTTCCTCGGCACGTTCAATTTCAGCGGCGACATGGTCAAGCAGGCCGTGGGCACCATGAGCGGTGGCGAAAAGGCGCGCCTGGTGCTCGCCATGATGGTGTGGCAACGCCCCAATCTGCTGCTGCTGGACGAGCCGACCAACCACCTCGACCTGGCCACGCGCGAGGCGCTGTCCGTGGCGCTCAATGAATTCGAGGGCACGGTGATGCTGGTCAGCCACGACCGGGCGTTGCTGCGCGCCGTGTGCGACGAGTTCTGGCTGGTGGGCCGCGGTGGCGTCGCGCCGTTCGACGGCGACCTCGACGACTATCAGCAGTACCTGCTGGACGAGGCCCGGCGCCAACGCGAGCAGGCCCAGCGGGAAACGCCGCGGCACGACCCGGTCGCCTCATCGGCCACAGCCAGCCCTGCGCCCATCACAGAAACTCCTAATTCAGGAGCAAGCAGTCAAGCAACGACGCTGGGAAAAGCCGAAATTCATTCGAAAAACTCCACGCCAGCCCTGGAGGGGCGCGACCAGCGCCGCCAAAGCGCACAACAGCGTCAGCAACTCGCGGAAAGGACCCGTCCCCTGCGCAAAGCCTTGCAGGCGACCGAGCAGCGCCTGCGCGAACTTGGCACGGAAAAAACGGAACTCGAGGCACGCCTGGCCACGCCGCTCCTCCCCGAGGCCATTGCCGAAGCCGGCAAGCGCCTGAAAGCCGTCAACGACGCACTCGCCACCGAGGAGGAGCAGTGGCTGGCGCTGTCCTCCGAGATCGAGCAGCTCGAACAGGTCCCCGCCTGACCCGAGCGCGCCGGATTGCGGCAATTCCATCGATTCAAGGTAGAGTGACGTTCCCTCCACACTGAAAGTAGGTCGATCATGTTGCATCTTCTGGGCACGCTGGTGATCGGATTGATCGTGGGCTTCGTGGCCCGGGCGCTCAAGCCCGGGGACGACGGCATCGGCTGGATCATGACCGCCGTGCTCGGCGTCGCCGGTTCGTTCGTGGCCGGCTATGCGGGAACGGCCCTGGGGCTCTATCCCCCGGGTGCCGCGGCAGGCTTCATCGCATCGGTGATCGGGGCGATTGTGCTGCTGTACCTCTGGGGCCTGATCAAGGGCAAATCGTCCTGATGGCCGAACCGAGCCCGCTGACCCTGGCGCAGGGCCATCCGGCGTTGCAGCAGGCCGTGCGTCGCGCCCGCAGGCTGCTGCACCGGCGGGCACTCGTGGCCGGCGTGGCGAGCACCGTCCCGGTGCCCGGCCTGGACTGGGCGGTGGATGCCGCCCTGCTCACGCGCCTGATTCCGCGCATCAGCGCGGAATTCGGCCTGTTGCCCGCGCAACTCGACCGGCTGGACCCGAAACAATACGAGAAGGTTCAGAAAGCCGTGGCCATGGTCGGCACCCTGCTGATCGGCAAGCTCCTCACGCAGGACCTGGTCCTCAAGGCCGCCCGCACGGTAGGCATGCGGCTGACGGCGAAACAGGCTGCCCGCTATGTGCCCCTGGCGGGCCAGGCCGCGGCAGCCATCATGGGCTATACCGCGATCCGGTATCTGGGGGAGCAACACATTCGTGATTGCGTGCGGGTGGCCCTGGCGGCCCAGCTTCGCCTGCCAGGTGAATCGGCAGGCTGAACTACCGGGTCGCCACGGCAGGGCCGGGCAGAATCGCCTCTGCCTCCATCTGCACCCGGCAATCCGGATCGATGAACTGCGTCTGCACCACGGTGCACGCCGGGCGGACCGGTTCGAACACGGCAAACTGCGCCGCCGCGATGGCCGGCAAGTCCGCGTGATCGCGCAGGTAGATGCGCAAGCGCACCACGTCGGACGCCGAGGCCCCGGCCTCGGCCAGCGCCGCCAGGATCAGGCGCAGCACCTGGTCGGCCTGCAGGCGCGCGTCCGCTCCACCCACAAGTTTTCCTTCCGCATCCACCGGCAGGGTGCCTGAAACGAACACCTGCGAGCCGATCCGGACCGCGCGGGAATAGGCCAGCACCTGGGCCCACGGGGTACGGGCAGGCACCTTGCGTCGTGTCGTCATGCGGGCAGCGTCACTCAGGCGCGGGCGATGTAGGCCGGCACGGGTTGTCCCTCGCGCGCATGCCCGTAGACCCGCCCTTCCGGGAAATATTCCGCTTGCATCTGCACCTGGGACGCCACCTCCTCCCCTTGTGTGGCCGCGATGTAGGCCAGCACCATGTCGATGCCGGCCGACACCCCCGCGGAGGTCCAGACCGGTCCGTCCCGGGTATAGCGGTCCTCGACCACCTCGACGCCAGCCTCCCGCAGCCTGGCCACCACCTTCCAGTTGGTGCTCGCGCGCCGCCCTGCCAGGACACCGGCCGCCAGCAGGATGAAGCTGCCTGAACACACAGACATCGTCGTCCCCCCCGCATCGGCGTGGTGGCTCACGAAGCCTGTGAGGTCGGATCGATTCATTTCGTCGAAGGCCGCAAACCCGCCCGGCACCAGCAACTGCGTCAGCGGTCCGGCATTGGCGAAATCGGCGTCCGGCAGCACGCGCATGCCATGGGCACAGCGCACAGGTTCCAGGTCGCGCGCAATCAGGCGTGGCGCCGGGCCGCCCGCGTACTTGTGCCACATGCCCACCATTTCCCAGGGGCCCTGGAAATCCAGCTCTTCGACGCCGGGATAGATCAAGATGCCAAAACTCATGCTTTTCCTTCGGTGTCCGCCGCCCGACGGGGGGGCAAAGAGGGGGGCACGCCCAGCAATTGCAAGGCGGCCGAAACCTGCGCCTCGATCAAATCGCCCTGGCGCCAGCCCCTGCGAGGCCGGTACCAGACGCTGGAATACTGGATCACGGCCAGCACATTGAAGGCCGCCACCACGGTGTGAGCCACCATGAATTCACCACGGCCGACGCCCTCTTCGATGAGGTCACGATACAGTTGCACGAGCGCGCGCTGGCGCATGCGCAAAGTCTCGCGCTGCTCGGACGACAACATGTCCGTCAGATATTGCGGCCCGTAGAGATGGGCGTTGATCAGCGGCGCCGCCGATCCGTTCTTGAGCTCCTGCCGCAGTTGCGCGCGCACCATGCGCGCCATGCGCTCGGTGGCCGAGCCGTCCACCGCGATCGCCCCGGCGAGTTCGGCATGCAGCTGTTCGAGCACATGTTCCACGCACGCGAACAGCAGCTCATCCTTGGTGCGGAAATAGTGGTAGAGCGCCGGTCCGGTCATCTGCAGCGCGTCGGCAATATCGGCCGTGGTGGTGGCTTCGAACCCCCGTGCGGCGAACGCGGTCAGTGCCGCATCGATGATGCGCTGTCTCAATGCGGCCCGCTTGGCCGTGATGCGTTCAGTGGCCATAAGACTGACGACAGGCACGGGCGACCTGAGCGGCTGCGGGGAGACAAGGTAGGTATTTCATCACTCGGGTTCGGTCTTTTGAGGCAGAGGCGTGGGATCCAGAAAACGACGGATGACGTTGGAGGTGACTGTTGCGATGTCAGTGGGCACGCCCCCCTCGCCATGCAGCGAACCGATCCAGGTCATGCTGCCGACGCTGAACACATGCCCACGGCCGACTGGCGCCAGCGCCACGTCCGAGCGCGCCTTGGCGTCGTGAAATGGCGGTACGTACGACAGCAGCTCCTCCTTGGTTCGCATCATACTGGGCGCATGCCCCTCGGAGCGACCCAGCCACCAAGTCTGCGGTGGCGTGCCCAGATCCATGTCGATACGGTCGATTTCCCAGCCCGAAGCCCCTTTGCCCCACCATCCGGCGTGGCCAAACGTGTCATCGTGCACGCCATGGAACACAAATGCCATTTCAGGTGTTTTCGCGTCGGCGCACTTGCGGTAGTAGGCCGAATGCTCAAAGCCCTGGGCCGCCATGCCCACGCCCACGATCTGCTGCGGCGGTCGGCCCAGCCGGCGCCAGATGCCGCCGTATTCGCCTGTGAACGCGCAGTAGTACTCGCCCGGTGCCCCGATGCTGGGGCGCGTGCCGTCCTCGGCCCGTCGCACCTCGATGGCCTCGGCCGCTTCGTCGCAGGCTGTGCGCCAGTAAAAGCCGTTCCCACCGAGGTACATCAGCCGGCCGCCCGACTGAAGGTAGCGCCACAACCCGTCCCACATGGCGGTGGTCGGGTACTCGGGATGATGACCCGTCAACACCACGCGGTAGGGCTCCAGGGCCGCGGCGCCCAGGCGGTGCAAATCCTGGTCGGTGATGATGTCAAAGTCCTGTTCCTGGGTCTCCAGCCAGTCCAGCAGCCAGGTGTCGGCCACGAACTGCCAGGGCCGGTGCCCGGGTGAGACGCTCCACAACGGCCGCCGACTGCTGGCCCACAACACGGTCTGGCCATCGGCATGGCGTTCGTAGAGGGAACGCCCGTGGGCCGGATGCACGGCATCGAGCCGCTGCTCGGCCATATGCACGGACGGCGTCACCACCGGTCCACGCATCTCCTCGGTGGCATTGGCGTAGGCCAGGTAGCTAAAAGTCGGCAGCAGTACCACCAAGGCGTGCCGCGGGCGCGTGGCGGCGCTGACAAAGAAACTGGCGTAGCTGGGCTCGGCATCCGGCTGATCCACCGGGCGCATGCGAAACGCGTAGCAACCACTGTCCAGCTCGGGGGGAACCACCCAGGTTTGCGTGGGCGACCAGTGCGCGTCCAGCAGGGTGTCGGCGTTGAAGTGCAGCGCCGTGTAGTGCGCGGGAGCCTGGTCGGGCCCCTGGAAGCGTCCGTCCCAGCGCACGCCCCGAACCGCTGTGTACGGCCGTTGTGGCTCGGTGAGGCTGGCGTTGCGCGCCAGATCCTGGGTGCTGTGGCCGGTGCCGGATCGTGCGCGCAGCAGGCAGGCCGATTCGGGATCACGCAGCGCCGCCTGCTCCCACGGCGACAGGCTCAACGACTCGGCGCCTCCCGGGTCACAGGCCAGCAAATCACGCGGCGACACCCCCTCCACCCTGGCCCGTGGCAGCACGCTCACCAAGTCCAGGCGCACGTCCGCGCTGACTTGCTGCGCGCTGCGGGTTCCCAGGTGCAGGTGGCTCGGAGCCCCCGGTGGCAATGGCTGGGAAGACAGTGAATGCTCTATCCAACCGGGCGCAATGCCATCGGGCACGGTGGCACGACACAAGGCGGTGCGTGCGCGCAGTGTGCATTCGGCCGCTTGTCCTGGAACCGGCAGCAGATCCAGCACCAGCAGCGTCCACTCCCCGCTGGGCAGCGGCAGCTGCAAAGCCTTGCCGCTGGGCTGCAGCTGGATGTTCAACACCGCCTGCTTGCGCGGCTGCGCCTGGAGTTCAAGAACCAGACCCGTCCCCTGGGCGCCGCGCAACGACAGCACATGCCCGGGCGTGCCGCGCGCGGTACGGTGCAGAGCCAGCACCAGACTCGCTTCTGTCCAGGACGGCAGGCTGGCGCAGGCGGCGTTGACCTGGGCGCCTGGCACCAGCGGCTGCGGCGCGGGTCCCAGCGTTTGCGCTGCAGTCCCTTCCACGGACAGGATGCGTTCGGCCGGACCGTACACCGCCCCATCCGGCTGGCGCTCGGCATTGGCGCAGCCGATGCGCACGATGTCGATCACGGTGGCGTGCGGCAAACTGGCATGCAGGGCCACCGGCGCACCGGGCTGCACCACCCATGGCTGGGTGTAGCCGGCTGGCGCCAACGCGTGGGACAGCAGCGTGGGGCTCATGGCCGCGCCTCGACGGGCTGACGCAACACACGCTCGTTGCGCACGTTGGTGATCGACAACCAGTCGGCGACCAATGCCGGCTTGCTTTGACCTTCGATCTCCACCGTCACCGTGTACACCGCACGAAACTGGGTCGGCGCGCGAAGGCTCAGGTCCTTCAACAAGAAATGGCCTCGGACACGACTGTCCACCAGCACCGGCGACAACAACCGAAGCCGGTCGAAGCCGTAGTTCAGGGTGGACACCTCGTCATCGGGGCGAGCGATCACGTCGTTCACCATCCGGGTCAGCAACGACACGGTGAGAAAGCCGAAGGCGAAGGTCTTGCCATACGGGCTGTGTATCGCAGCCCACGCCGGATCGATGTGCATGCGGTCCGGATCTTCGGTGACGTGGCCGAATTCAGTGATGCGCTGCTGCGACACGTCGATCCAGCGCGACGAGCCGATTTCCTGTCCGACAAGGCTCAGGATGTTTTCATCTTCGTAAAGTTTGATCATGGGAAAATCCAAAAACACGGGAACTCAGGAAAGCGGGGCAGGCGGGCGACACGCGGTCACGGCAGCAAGGGCAGCCCCGGCGCGATGGCGCGAGTGCCCATGCGGTCGATCTTGCCGTTCGGCAGCAAGGGAAATGCATCGATGACGCGAAAGCTCTTGGGCACCTTGTAGTTGGCCAGGCTCTCGCGGCACAGCGCCGCCAGCGCCGTACTGTCGAGCGGCGGGCCACGCCGGGTGACAATGGCATGCACCGCTTCTCCATACCGCTCGTCCGGCAAGCCGAGCACCACCACCTGGCCGACGCCAGGATGGTTTTCGAGCACAAGTTCAATTTCACGCGGGTAGACGTTGTAGCCACCGCTTTTGATCATCTCCTTGAGACGTCCCTGCAAGGTGATGTTGCCGTCTGGACGCCACGCCGCAAGATCCCCGGTGCGCAACCAACCGTCGCTGGAAAAGGCTTCCCGCGTCGCCTCGGGATCACCGTAGTACCCCGCGAAAATCAATAGGCCACGCCCCTGAATTTCTCCCACTTCACCCACCTTGCAGGCCTGATTTCCCGCGTCGGCAATACGGAATTCAAAGTGAGGATCGAAGCGACCAATACTGTGGCCCAGCACTTCATCGCCGGCCCCATCGGCCGAATAGGACGCTGAACTCGATGTCTCGGTCTGTCCATATTCCACGAACAGACGCGCGCCAATTTCACGCAGGCGAGCAATGGTTTGGGGGGACGCCGCCCCACCGCCAATGCAGATGCTGTGCAAGCTCTTCAAGGCCTCGGGGTTGAAATCCGGATCCTGCACGCACTCGTGGAACATCGCAGGAACCTGAAGCCAGAAGTTGACGCCTTCGTCGCGTATCAGCCTCAATGTCCTCGCCGCTGAAAACCGTTGCATGAAGATCACACTGCCTCCACCGACCAGCGCGCCCAGCGTCAGATTCATCAGGCAGCCCACATGATTGACCGGCAAATTGCAGATGTACCTCGGGACAGCCGGGTTCAGTCGCAAATGCTGGACGGCCGCGGCATGAAGCAATCCCCTGTGCGTCAACATAGCTGCCTTGGGCCGCCCGGTGGTCCCGGAGGTGAACACGATGGCAGCCGTCCGTGCCAACGCGGCCTGGGTCGCCGGATCTGGCGCATCGGGGACGAGGGGCAGCGGCCCGTGGAGTGACGCCACACCCGCGAGGCAGCTTTCCACATCATCGAAGGCCACCACCGGAGGCAATTGCACCAGTTTTCCAGCGTCCGCGAGCAAGGCCAGGAAATCCCTGCCCTCGAACGCACGCAAGGTCAGGATCAGTCGCGGACTGACCCGTGACACGGCCTCCGCGACCTCCTTGGCTGTGTAGCGCGGATTCAGTCCGACATACACGCCACCGACCCGGCTTACCGCCATGAGCACGAGCAGATATTCGGGGCGGGGCGTGCTGAGCAATGCCACACGATCTCCGGCCCCAAGGCCCGCGGCCTTCAACGCTTCACAGACGCGTTCGACCAGTGCATCGAGCTCCCCCCAATTCCAATGTTGCCCATCAAAGCTGGCGCAAAGCGCGGCGGGAGTTCGTGCCGCGTGAGTTGTCAGAACCTCGTCGATTCGAGACCAGTCTTCCATTTCTGAGGTGAGTTCATTGAGCTTCATAAAATTTATTTTATAATTAAATTTCTAATTGACTGATAGATTATCACCTTCTACACTTGCAACGCAATGGACGGCATCACTCGACGACGCGGTCCAAGCCCCAACCGTAGACCAGCCTTGAGGAGACACGCTCGTGAAATTCATCTTTCAAAATTCCACAAATTCAAAGGCTTTGTCACATGGAGCCGCCCCCCTGCATCGAACTGCGGCCGCTGTGGCGTTCGCCAGTCTTGCACTCATGCCAACTGCTGGCGCGCTGGCGCAGCAAGTGGTTCGGATTGCCCAACTCGAGCCGCTGTCTGGCCCCTTTCAGGTTCAAGGTGACGTGAACGCCCGCACCCTGCAGGCCGCTGTGGACGAATTCAACGCGACCAGCAAAACCACGAAGTTCGAGGTCACCACTTTCGACGCCAAGGGCAGCGCGCAGGAAGCGTTGAATATCTTCCGTCAGGCCACAGAACGCGGGATTCGCTATTTCTCCGGCGGGGGAAGTTCGGCTGTGGTCTCTGGCCTGATCGAGGCTGTGAACACCTACAACGAGCGCAACCCGGGCAAGGAGGTGCTGTACCTCAACCACCAGGCGATCGACCCCGACTTCACCGAATCGCGCTGCTCTTTCTGGCATTTCCGTTTCGACCCGCATGTGCACATGCGCATGTTCGCCCTGACTTCCTATATCGCCCGGGACCCAGCGGTGAAAAAGGTGTACCTGATCAATCAGGACTACAGTTTCGGTCAGCAGGTGGAGACCTCGGCGAAGCGCTACCTAGGCTCCATGCGCCCTGACGTCGCCATTGCCGGCGAGGAGCGCCACCCGATTGGCCGCATCAAAGATTTCGCGCCCTATGTAGCCAAGATCAAAGCATCGGGAGCCGACACCGTCATCACCGGGAATTTCGGTCCTGATCTGGTGTTGCTGATCAAGGCGTCCAAGGACGCCGGCCTGAAGGTGAAGTTCTACACCTATTACGGCAATGCACTGGGTGCACCCACGGCGGTGGGTGACGCCGGCGTGGATCGCCTGCGGTTGGTGGGAACGTGGGAAACCAATGCCATGCCACCTCGCATCAAATCCATCTATGAGCGGTTCAAGGCCAAATATCCCAAGAACGACATCTTCCACACCGGTGTCATTGAAATGGTTGGCGTACTTGGAGACGCCATTCAGAAAGCCGGCTCGGCAGAACCAAAGCGCGTTGCATATGCTCTCGAAGGCCTGAAAACGCATGGCGCCTTCGGCGAAGTGGAGATGCGCGCGGGCGACCACCAGATTCTGGCCCCCTTGTTCATCCAGACATTTGCGTCAGTCGACGGCAAGACCGTCAAGCATGGCATCGAAGGCTTGAAGCTTGGCTTCCGCACCGACGCAAAAATCTCACCGCTCGACACCGCGCCCGTGATGAGCTGTCAGATGAAGCGCCCAGCCAAATAGTCGACAAACCATTTCGCCGAACCCGCCATGGACGTGTTTGCTTCGTCATTGCTCAACGGACTGACCTACGGTTTCCTGCTGTTCATGCTGGCGGCGGGCTTGACCCTGGTGTTCAGCTTGATGGGGGTGATGAATTTCGCCCATGCCAGCCTGTACATGCTCGGGGCCTACACCGGCTACACCCTGGTGCCCGCACTGGGTTTCTGGGCGGCGGCGCTGGTGGCCCCATTGTTGGTCGGTTTGCTGGGCTGCGCGCTCGAACGCTGGCTGCTGCGCCCGCTGCACGCACGCGGCCATGTGGCCGAGTTGCTGTTCACCTTTGGACTGGCCTTTCTGATTGAGGAGGCCGTCAAGCTGGCCTGGGGCGCGGGGGCCGTTGAATATCGCTTCCCACCCGAGCTCGAGGGCAGCCTGTTTCTTTGGTTTGGCACGCCCTACCCTCTCTACAAAGGGTTCATGGTGTTGGTTGCCGTCGCGTCCCTGGCAGGTTTGTACGCGCTGGTCGCCCACACCCGGGTGGGGCTCATCGTGCGCGCCGCACTCACCCACCCCATGATGGTCGAGAACCTCGGCCACGACATCAACCGTGTCTTCATGTGGGTGTTTGGCCTGGGCAGCGCCTTGGCCGCCCTCGCAGGCGTCATCGGCGGTGCGGCGTTGACCACCGAGCCGTCGATGGCCGCCCAACTGGGCACCATCGTCTTCGTGGTCGTCGTGATCGGCGGCCTCGGATCGATTCAAGGGG
>JAEWVY010000061.1 GCA_023396625.1 Pseudomonadota bacterium
ACCGGTGGACAGTTTCAGGCGACGAGCGGAATCCTGCGGCGGCCTGTCGACGCGTCTCAGCGCCGGACTTCGTCCACCAACACACGGAATTCGTCGATGTCCTCGAAGCTGCGGTAGACGCTGGCGAAGCGGATATAGGCCACTTTGTCCATTTTCTTGAGTTCGCGCATGACCCATTCGCCAATGCGGCTGGCGGGGATTTCGCGGGCCCCCAGGTTCAGCAGCTTTTCCTCGATGCGCTCGATGGCGCTGTCGATCTGGCCGGTGCCCACGGGGCGCTTGCGCAGGGCCAGATTGAAGGAGCCAATGAGTTTGGCGCGTTCGTACTCCACCCGCCGCCCGTCTTTTTTGATGACGGCGGGGAAGTTCACCTCCGGGCGCTCGTAGGTCGTGAAGCGCTTCTCACAGGCGACGCATTGCCGGCGTCGCCGGATGAAGTCCCCGTCCTCGGCAATCCGCGTTTCGACCACCTGGGTCTCGGCGTTTCCGCAGAAGGGGCACTTCATGGTGCGCTATCAGCGATAGACCGGGAAGCGCGCCGTCAACGCGCCGACTTTCGCTCGAATCGCTGCGATGTTGGCGGGGTCGCGCGGGTTGTCCAGCACGTCGGCAACCAGGTTCGCCGTCGCCCGCGCCTCCTCGTCCCCGAATCCGCGCGTGGTCATGGCGGGGGTGCCAATGCGCACGCCGCTGGTGACCATGGGTTTTTCCGGGTCGTTGGGGATGGCGTTCTTGTTGATCGTCATGTGGGCGCTGCCCAGCACCGCCTCGGCTTCCTTGCCGGTGATACCCTTGGCGCGCAGGTCCACCAGCATCACGTGGCTCTCGGTGCGGCCGCTGACGATGCGCAGGCCGCGCTGGGTCAGCGTCTCGGCCACGATCTGGGCGTTTCTCACCACCTGTTGCTGGTAGGTCTTGAATTCGGGTGCCAGCGCCTCCTTGAAGGCCACGGCCTTGGCGGCGATGACATGCATCAGTGGGCCGCCCTGCAGGCCGGGGAAGATGGCGCTGTTGATCGCCTTCTCGTGCTCGGCCTTCATCAGGATGATGCCGCCGCGCGGGCCGCGCAGGCTCTTGTGCGTGGTGGACGTCACCACGTCCGCGTGCGGCACGGGATTGGGGTAGACGCCGGCGGCGACCAGGCCCGCATAGTGGGCCATGTCGACCATGAAAATGGCCCCCACGTCCCGAGCGACCCGGGCAAAGCGCTCGAAGTCGATGCGCAGGCTGTAGGCGGACGCGCCGGCGATGATCAGCCTGGGCTTGGTCTCGTGCGCCTTGCGTTCCATCGCCTCGTAGTCGATGGCTTCGCTGGCGTCCAGGCCGTAGCTGACCACGTTGAACCATTTGCCAGACATGTTGAGTGGCATGCCATGGGTCAGGTGGCCGCCTTCAGCCAGGCTCATGCCCATGATCGTGTCGCCGGGCTTGAGGAAAGCCAAAAATACCGCTTCGTTGGCCGAGGCGCCGCAGTGTGGCTGGACGTTGGCGGCATCGGCGCCGAACAGCTGCTTGACGCGGTCGATGGCCAGCTGTTCGGCGATGTCCACGTATTCGCAGCCGCCGTAGTAGCGCTTGCCGGGGTAGCCCTCGGCGTATTTGTTGGTGAGTTGGGTGCCCTGCGCGGCCATGACGGCAGGCGAGGCGTAGTTTTCGCTGGCGATCAGCTCGATGTGCGCTTCCTGGCGGTGGTTTTCCGCCTGGATGGCGGTCCAGAGTTCGGGGTCGGTCTGTTCGATCAGAATGTTGCGGTGGTACATGATGGCAGTCCTTCAAGACGGTAATCCTTGCGCGGTGACAAGGGCTGCCCAGGCGAACGGCTGAACGCCCGCGGCGGTCCTGTTCAGGCCGCGGCGGGCGGTGCGCTCCCTGGTGGTTGTCCGCAGGCGGGCCTGTCGGGGGTCCACGTCAGCGCACGCATCCGTCGAGAATGCGGCGCCTATCGCCAGTCGCGCACGGTGCCAAGTGTAGCCGACAGCCCCTGGCCCCTGGGGCTGTGGCCCCCAGGCCGCCATGAGAACACACCGCCGGCTCGGTCAGCCGGCGATGGAGGCGACTTTCTCGTCGATGGAAGGGCCGTTCATGGGCGGTGATGCCGGGAGGGCCAGGTCGGAGGGCGTGGACTCGGGCGATTTGCGGGGCGGCGCCGGTGGTTGGGCGCGGCCGCTGGCCACCTGGGAGAGGCGGGCATACTCACCCAGAACCTTGTCGGTGTAGCCGCCATCGGCCTCCATGTTCCCGGCGCCGACGTAGAGCTTGAGCCCGCCTGCAATGGAGCCCGCCCGGGTGATGCACTCCTGCAGGACCTTCACGCCCACGCGCAGGTTGGTGACGGGGTCGAAGGCGGCCAGGCTGCCGCCGAAGTGCCGGTATTTGTCCGCGTGCACCTGGGTCATGACCTGCATCAGGCCCTGGGCACCCACGGCGCTTTGCGCGAAAGGGTTGAAATTCGACTCGACCGCCATGACCGCCAGGATCAGCGTCGGGTCGAGATGCGCGCTGCGGCCGGCATCGTAGGCGGCAGCCACGAGTGCCCCCAGGGGCTCGGGGGCCACACGGTATTTTCGGCTCAGCCAGTAGGCCACGGCGGCCTGTTCCTTGGGCAAGTCCTTGGGATTCGTCGCCGTGGCGCGCTCGATGGCCTCGGGCTCGGCGTCCACGCTCGGGGCCGGCATCCGGGCCTGCAGCCAGGTCATGAGATGTTCTTCACCACTTTGCCGCAGGTCGGGGCGGGCGGTGAGGGCGATCGCGGCAAAGGCGACTGCCAAGCCCAACAGGGCAAACCCATTGTGGGTGATTCTGAAAAAAACCTGGGCCACGCCATTGGCGAAGCGTCGCAGGTCCGGAGCTGTTTTTGCCAGCGCTGTCATTGCACTTCCTTTCTACGCGGGAGCAACCCCAGGTCGTGCCGCAGAGAGGGCGAAGACATGGGGGCCTCGTTTGGATTGGTACGCGATCGGTTCAGCAGGAGCGTCGTCGTGACGGTGAATCGCTGAACTGACCAGGCCGATGGGGCGGCAGCGTGTTCGGGTTGTCCCTTGGTTTTGGGGACGGGCGGATTCTAGGGGGGTTATTAATACCTGGTCAATACTAATAAATAGATGTTTAGGACTAATAAGGATATATAAAAGGCGAGAAAGGGTGTCAAACCCTTCCTTTCACGCACACCTTGGTGCGAGGACAAGGTGGTTTGGTTCCCCTGGACTATGGGCCGGCGCTCGGGGGCCGGCCGGTGTCAGGCGGCGGAGCGAGAATAGACCCATGAAATTGCAGCAGTGGTGGAGTCAGTGGTGGTCGCGTCCCTGGGCGCGCCGCGCCGGGTGGGCATTGGGTGTCGTGCTGGCATTGTGGGGGCTGGGCTGGCTGGCCGTGCCGCCCTTGTTCAAATATGAAGTGCAGAAGCTGGCCACGGAGAAGCTGGGGCGCACGGTCACGCTCGGGGCGGTGGCGTTCAAGCCCTGGTCGCTGGAGCTGACCCTGCAGGATCTGGCGGTGGCGGGCGCCGATGGACGCGGCACGCAGCTGCAGGTCAGGCGTGTTCACGTCGATGGCGCCATCACGTCGTTGCTGCGCTGGGCGCCCGTGATCGACGAGGTGACGGTGGAGGGTCCGGCGGTGCGGCTGACGCACCTGGGGGAAGGGCGGTTCGACATCGATGACATCCTGCAGAAATTCGCGGCGCCCGAAAACGACGGGGCGCCGCAGACGCCCCTGGAGTTCGCGCTCTACAACCTTGCGCTGCGCGACGGCGCGGTCGATTTCATTGACCAGCGCGTTGGCAAGACGCAGACGGTGCGTGACTTGAATCTGACCGTGCCTTTCCTGAGCAACTTCGACGCCAAGCGCACCATCCACACCGCCCCCCATCTGGCCTTCAAGCTCAATGGCAGCGCGTTCGACACCACGGCCCAGAGCACCCCTTTCGCCGCCACGCGCAAGACCGACGCCACACTGCAGTGGCGCGGGCTCGACCTGGAGCCGTTCCTGGGCTACTTGCCGGCCAGTCTGCCGGTGCGGTTGCGTTCGGGGGTGAGCGACGCCAACCTGGTGCTGGCCTTCGAGCAGACGCCCGCGCCGGTTGTCCGGCTCAGCGGCGACCTCACCGCCAGCCGGGTCCGGGTCGAGGACGCGCAATCCCGGCCGCTGCTGGCGTTTGGAAGGCTGGACCTCGCGTTGGCCGACGTGCGCCCCCTGGCGCGCAGCGCGACGCTGTCCGCGGTCACGTTGACGGACCCGGCACTGGCGGTGCGTCGCGCGGGCAATGGGCGGCTGAATGTGGCGCTGGCACCGCCGCCGGGGCCTTCGAAGAATATAAAAAAGATAGCAAACAAAGACCAGAAGACGCTGGAAAACGGCAAAAAAGAGTCTGAAAAACCGGCGGCTGCCCCGTGGAAGCTGCAACTGGCGCGGGTGACGGTCCGTGGCGGCCAGGTGGACTGGTTGGACGACATGACGCCGGCGGCCCGGGGCGGCGGCGCCCGCTTGGCCTTGCGCGACCTGGGCCTGGATGTCACCGGTGTCTCCGCGCCGATGGACGCGCCCGGGGTGGCCCCGATGGCCTTCAGCGGCCGGGCCATGCTGGACGCGGCGCGGCTGGATTTCGGCGGCACGGCCAGTGTGCAGGCGGCCAGCGTGACCGCCACGGTCAGTGCGTTACCCCTGTCCGCAGCGGCGCCCTACGTGGCGCAATACCTGAAGCCAGCGCTCAATGGCACGCTGGACGCCGCGCTCGGGGTGTCCTGGCAGGCGTCGACGGCGACGGCGGGCACCGACACCTTGCGCCTGCGGCTCGACCGAATGAAGCTGGACCGGCTGGCCCTGACCGAGGGCCGCGAGACGCTGGCCGCCGTGGCCCAGCTCGCCTTGGCCGATGCGAGCCTGGATCTCGGCCGACGCGCGGTGACGCTGGGCAAGCTTGAACTCACGCGCCCCAGCGTGCGCGCCGGACGGCAGGCCGATGGCCAGTGGATGGTCCAGCGGTGGCTGCGCGACACGGCTCGGCCCGACGCCGATGCGCTGCCGGCGCAAGGCAAGGGTGGCTCGTCGGCCCTGGACGCGTCGTCGCCGCCCTGGACCCTGGCGATGGGCGAATTCCTGGTCAAGGAGGGGGTTGTGAACTGGTCCGACGCGGCCACGCCCCGGCCGGTGGCCGTGGACTTGTCCTCGCTGCACGTGCGGCTGCGGGATGTCGTGTCCGACGCGCCGAAGCCCGCGTCGCTGGAACTGGCGGCGCGCATCGGCGCCGGTTCGGCCACACCTGGCCGCCTCAGTTACCGGGGCACGGTGGGCATGGCGCCGCTGGCCGCGCGGGGCGCGATCGACATCGTGCGTCTGCCGGCACACGCGCTGACGCCTTACCTGGACGACACCCTGAATATCGACCTGCTGCGGGCGGACAC